>JAYVQJ010000697.1:0-1621 GCA_043777235.1 Planctomycetia bacterium | reverse complement strand
ACTTACTTTACTAACCCGCAGCGTCAGCGAGGGCGATGCCAAGAGGCGTTTCCCTTTGGTTCCCTCGCTGACGCTGCGGGTTACTGGGGTAAAGTAAGTGCCATTGCGCTAGCGCGTGCCGGCTGAGGGTCTGAGGCAACGCCTCGTTAGGCATTCGCTTCGAGATCCAACAATCGGCGTTTCAGGTCGACTCCTTGCGGAGCCGAGAAGCCGCCGATCTTGCCGCCGCTCGCCAGCACACGATGACACGGGATGATGATCGGGACATCGTTGTTGGCCATCACCGTCCCGACCGCCCGCGCTGCATTCGGCGAACCGGCTCGCGCGGCGAGCTCACCGTAGCTGAGCGTCTCGCCGAACCCGATCGCTCGCGTCGCGAGGATCACTTGTTGTTGAAACTCCGTGCGATGCTCGATCCGCACACGAATCTTGTCGAACGAGATTCGCTGGCCGGATGCGAAGTCTTCCAACTTCTTCCGCAAGGCGGGATACCAATCGGATTCAACGAGTGTCTCGTCCGCGAAGTCGCGATGCAGTCGTGCCCACGCATCGGCCGCTGTCCGATGTCCCATCACCAATCGCCACACGCAACTCTTTTGGCCGACTAGGCCGAACCAACCGAGCTGTGTCGAGAACACGATAGCTTGAAGGGACATGACCGCCTCCGCGAAAACCATTCTTTGACCGCGTCCAACCGCACCCCTAGAATGCCGCCGACGATTAACGAAGCCGGAGGACGATTGCCAGCCTCCGGCAAATACCACAAGCGTGAGGGCTTCGCAGACGCCGCTCGGTGCGAACGGGACTTCACGCTTTTCTCGTCTGTGCTTTTCTCGTCAAAGGACACGACCATGTTGGGCTTCGACTCCTACGTCGATGACTTCTATTGCAATATGAATCTCAGCACTGAGATGCCGCTGCCGGCCGCTCGTGAGACGATCTTGGGGTTCTTCGAGCGCGTTCAAAAGTCGTACCCGGTGATGCGGAACTTCTACACCCGCGAGACCGGCGACGTCGTGCTGGAAGAAGACAAAGATCTCGGCCATCAACGCTGGGTCTCGGTCGAGCCGAAGCGAGTTTGCAGCGGATTCCTCAACCCGCCCGACATCGACACCGCCGTCGAACAACACCGCCTGACGCTCGAACTGTTGCCCTACATGCTGTCGGTCAGCCCGCTCGATTGCGAAGCGCTCGACTTCATGATGGGCTTCGACATGGCCTATCGCGGCAATCACGACGAACTGGTTGCCGAAGCACTCGGCGGCTGCCCGGCCATCGACGGACTCGTGCGCATTCCCGGTGCTCGCGTCATCAACTACGAACCGGCGATCACGCTGACGCTTGATGAGTCCTGCCGGATGCAAGCTCGGCTGATGATCGAGACCCGCACCAATGCCTATCACGTCCGCCGTGGCGAGTATCCCGAAGAGAACATCAGCGTCTATTTCACGCTGCGTCAGTACGGCAGCCTCGAACCGGGGGCCTCGTTCGAGCAAACCCTGATGAATCTCCGCAGCCGCTGTGACGAACTGATCGAAGAGTTGGTGGTCGATGCGATTTTGAAACCGCTGGCTCAAGCGATCGCGACGAAGTAATCCGCATTCCGAAAATTAGCCGCGCG
>JAYVQJ010000696.1:0-6202 GCA_043777235.1 Planctomycetia bacterium | reverse complement strand
CTTCTCACGCCGTTGGTCATGAACGTGACTGAAGAGATGGATCGGGTCCTGCCGTTCGTTCGCTCGAATGTCGCGCTGACGGGGCGGCTGTTGCCGGTCGATGACTCAGACCGATAGTCCGCGCTACGTTTTTGAATGCGGTTCGGTGGCGATGTTTATTGATCCTCAGATTGATATTCGTGCAGACGACACAACGCCCCCGGCCTTGCGCCGGGGGTTCAACGGCTTTTGCGCTACTTCATTTCAACGGTGTTTGCAGTATCAATGCAGTAGCGCAGAAGCCGTTTGAACCCCTGGGACAAGCCCAGGGGCGTGATTTCCCACACGCGAATATCAATCTGACGATCAATAACCGCAACGCCATCGGCGTGCGCGGGAATCGTTTGGCCCTCGCATCCACGCCGATGGCGTTGGGGTTAAACATCTCAACTCTCGCGCACGGCTTCAACCAGTTTTCGCGATAGAATTCTCGCCGCCGTTCGTATCTTTGTCCGAGCACCCCGATGCCGCACGTTCCGCTGACACAGCCCAGCTTGCTGGTCCGATTGAAAGACGCTCACGACCGCGAGGCGTGGGAGCGGTTTGTCGATTTGTATGCTCCGCTGGTCTACGCCTTCGTCCGCAAGCGCGGATTGCAAGATGCCGACGCGGCCGATCTGACTCAGGATGTGCTGCGGCAAGTCGCGCTCGCGGCAAAGAGTTTGATTTACGATCCGCGCCGCGGTTCGTTTCGCGGCTGGCTGTTCACGGTTGTGCGAAATCGCCTGACCGATCATTGGCGAGCGGCTGCTCGCGTCGAACGCGGCAGCGGCGACAGTTCGCAGTGGCAGCGTGTGTCCGAGCAGCTCGTCTCTGACTCCGACTCGGCGGAATGGGACTCGGCCTACGAACGGCAGTTGCTGGACTACGCCGCTCGGCAGGTGCGAGCGGATTTCTCCGTGGCGACGTGGTCGGCCTTCTGGCAAACGGCGGTTGAAGGCCGAGACGGGAAGGCAGTCGCCGAGGAACTCGGCCTGACGGTCGCGGCGGTGTATCTTGCGAAAGGCCGCGTGATGGCTCGGCTCAAAGAGCAGGTGAAGTGGCTGCTGGGGGAAATGTAGCCCTCATCGCTCCGCGTGAGAAAAGCCGAGGATACGTTGGCGTTTCCTGCAACTTGCCGCGTTAACTGCGCGCCCGGCCAACCTCACGCGGAGCGATGAGGGCTACATTTTCGCGATAGGACCAGACAGTTTGTTCGTATCTCTTGGAAGGAGGACATTTCCCGTTCTCCGATTACGATGCCAAGCGAGGCTGTGCCATGTCCGACGCGATCCAACCAACCGCCTGTCCTGATGCCGCGACGTTGCGAGCGTTGCTGGATGCCACTTTGCCCGAAGAACAACAAGCGGCGACGCAGGCTCACGTCGATCAATGCCGCGCTTGCGAAGTGGCGTTGCGACAGATGACGGTCGGAAGCCAATCGTGGATCGGCATGGCGGAGAAATTGAAGAGCAGCAACGACGACGATCCGAAGTTGGCGGCGGCGATGGAACGGCTCAAAACGGATGACGGATCGGGAGGCGAATCGGACGAGACGGTTGATCCGCAGCGGACGCTCGACTTCTTACAACCGTCGGACGATCCGAAATCACTGGGGCGGCTTGGACAACACGAGGTGCTGGAAGTCATCGGCTGGGGCGGCATGGGGGTCGTGTTGAAGGCGTATGACGCGAGCTTGCATCGCGTCGTCGCGGTCAAAGTCTTGGCGTCGCATCTGGCTCATCACGCGGTCGCACGGAAGCGTTTCATTCGGGAAGCTCAAGCGGCAGCGGCGGTCTGTCACGACAATGTTGTGACGATCCACGCGATCGAAGACGGCTCCGTTTCGCCGCTCGGCCATGTAACCCGCAGCGTCAGCGAGGGCGAGCGCTTCTCGAACCTTGGAAACACCGGATCAACGGCTCGTGGAGCGCCCGCCCTCGCTCACGCTTCGGGTTACTTGCCGAAAATCGTGATGCAGTTCGTTGCGGGTGGGTCGTTGCAGGAGCGGATCGACTCGGATGGGCCGCTCGAACTCAAAGAGATTCTGCGGATCGCGATGCAGACTGCGGCGGGGCTGGCGGCGGCGCATGCTCAAGGGGTCGTGCATCGGGACGTGAAGCCGGCGAACATCTTGTTGGAAAACGGCGTGCAGCGCGTGAAGCTGACCGACTTCGGGTTGGCTCGCGTGATGGACGACGCCAGCTTGACGCTCAGCGGAGTCATCGCCGGGACGCCGCAATACATGGCTCCCGAACAAGCCTGGGGTCGCGATGTCGATGCGCGGGCCGACCTGTTCAGCCTCGGAGCGGTGATGTACGCGATGTGCTCCGGCCACTCGCCGTTCCGAGCACGCACAACGATGGCGGTACTCAAGCGAGTTTGTGAGGACGCACCGCGTCCGTTGCGAGCGATCAACCCCGATGTTCCCGGTTGGCTCGTCGCGATCATCGAGAAACTGCTGGCTAAGAATCCCGACGATCGCTTTCAGTCGGCGAACGAAGTGTCCGAGTTGCTGAGCCGCTGGCTGGCTCATGTGCAGCAGCCGAATGTGGTGCCGTCTCCCAAACTCTTCGCGCCGGTTGCAGGTGGCATGGGACGAGCGCGACTGGCTCCTTCTCCAAGAGAAATTACGGACGCAACGGCGGACTCTCTCTTGGCGTTGAACGAGTTGCAGAGACGTCCGGAAGAATTGCGGCACCAACTGTTAGTCTTGAGACGCGCGTTCTGCATTTTCGCCGGAGTGGCAATTCCGGCGTTGCTCCTTCTACTGACTTTCGTGCCGAATTATCCCGCTTGGACATCCATAGAGCCATTTTGGTACGGCATGGCGATCTTGATTGCGGCAGTGGGCTTCTTGATCCTGTTGGGAAAAGTGGGTTGGTCGCTTTTCGCCAGTGACGGCAAATCGGCCAACGTATGGCGCGAGGCTCTCACCTCCGCAGCTTCGCCCGACCGTAGATCTTCGGAGTCTTCAACCGATGGAGGAGACCCGCACACCGAGCTGCGTTGGCAACTTGGCCTCAAGCACATTCTTTGGCCAGTGCTCGTGACGGCGACGCTGCTTGGCATCTTGTTGGTGTTGTTAGTTATGGAGACGGGCACGCGGAACGTCGGATCGTTCTTGGGCTTTTGCCTGTTCCATTTGTTGGCGACGTTCGCGTTGAGTTCCACGTTTCGCACGGCTTGGAACACGTCGAGTTGGATCGTGTGGATTGGAGCCATGCTGTTCTTGCCGGCCGCGGCCAGCGTTTTTTGGTGGGCAGCGGCCTACCAGCACGCACCAGTCGCGACGGCGTTGGTTTGCAGCCTGCAAGGGTTGATGGCACTCGCATTCTGGTTCGTGTTGCTCTTCGTTTGCCCGTTGTTGAAGCGTGACGTGGAGCGTTCGACGAAGAGTCGCCGGATCGGTTGGCAACGCCTCCTCGCTTTCGACTTGCTCGTTGTCTTTGTTGTGCCGGTCTTGCTGATGTGGTTCTTGAGGGAGTCGTCGTCGGAAAGTCGGCCAACAGACAAACCCCCAATCGTAACGGATGTCGCTCAGCCAAAGCCCGCCGATGCTTCACCTCAACCATCAACAAATTCCACCGCATCGACTGCGATCCCAGCCGACCTGAAGCCGTTGCTCGGCCGCTGGGTCGTGGTGTCGGTCGAAGGGACCGCTCGTGGCTCGGCCGCGTTGATGGCCGAGTCTGGCGGAAGCGCCTTTGGACCGGCGATGGGCAGCGGCGCGTCGGGCGGTGCTCCGATGATGGCTGGGGCGTTTGGAGGCGGCGGCATGGGAGCCGGCAACGTCGCGCCGCCGCTGCAATGGATTGAATTCACCGAGGACCGTGTCGTGGTCTTCGATGGCCGAGAAGCCAAGCTGGTGGCCGAGTTCTCGGACGGTGCCAAAGACGAACCGAAACGTCTCTCGCTGATGTTCGCGTCGGCTCCCTCGCCGGACGTGAGCAGCGATTGGCGCTACGGCATCTATCGCCTCGAACGCGACCGGCTCATCGTGTGCTGGACGAACGGTGGCCGGCCCATGCCGACAGAGTTTGCCAGCGACCCCTCGAATTCAGGGAGTCCACAACTGCTCGTGCTGCGTCGCGAATGGAATCCACCGAGCGACTTCGATCCGACGAAGACGGTTCCGCTACTAGCCGTCATGCCCTTCACGGCGAACGAAGGCCAACGCTTTCAAGAGGCGTGGGCCAAGGCCAGCGATGTTCCGGTCGAGACGATCAACTCACTCGGCATGAAACTGCGAGTGATTCCGCCGGGGGAGTTTGAATCGCTGACGTTGCTCAACGACTTTCCGATGCAGCAGATCGCGCCGTATGTTTCGGAGCCGTTCTACCTCGCCACTCACGAAGTCACGATCGCTCAGTTCCGCAAGTTCGTCGAGGCGACGAAGTATGTCACGTCCGCCGAATGGCGTGACGAACGGAATCGCGAAAGACCGACGTGGCGCAAGCCGGCGATCGTGCAGGACAGCGACCAACATCCGGTCGTCCGCTTGGCCTGGCGAGACGCGAACATGTTCTGCCGCTGGCTGAGCGACACGGAACAGCAGACCTATCGACTGCCGACCGTCAGCGAATGGGCCTTCGCCGCACGCTGCGGTGCCCCAAGCTGGGTGCCTCTGAAGTTGCCACACAACACACGCATGCGGTTCTTCGACACGACCGCTCCGGTCGGCAGCGACACCGCGAATCTGTTCGGACTGCACGAGATGTTCGGCAACGTCAGCGAATGGGCCATGGATGGTCTTGGACTCGGCAATCCACCCGAGAAAGCTTCCTACTACCGGGTCTCGATTGGCGGCGGGTGTCGATCCACGCGCGGCGACGACCGATCCTCGGCCTGGTTGCTTCCGTACTTGGCGGATGAATCGGTGAAGGACGACGAAATTGGCTTCCGAGTCGCGCGTGTCATCGCCAAAGACACCGATTTGCTCGACAGTGCCCAGATGCCCATCGAGGAGTTGATCGCGACCGGCACGACCGTGCCCTGGCGACTCAAACCGGTAAAGGGTGACGACGTCTCGCTTGCTACGAACGGTTTGGACCCCGCCAAATTCCCAAGTCCGGTGATCGCGGTTCGCGGGCTGATCCCCGTCGCCTTGTTCCCCGTCGAGATGGACTGCGTCGATTTCGAAGTCGAACGAGCACACACATCACTGAATGGTCCGGAAGATCTTGATTTGAATTCCGCCTCCGGCCGACTGAATTGGCGAACGCTCGATCTCCGCAAGACGCGCGAGTTGCTCGAACAGTGCGACCACGCACCAGACACGATCCCGCTCGCGCTCATGGACTCCGCCGTGACGATGCCACTCCTCAAACTCAGCGAAGGCACCTGGGGCAACGCGGCCACGCATCCGAATCTGCCGACCGTCGAACCGGCCTCGAAATATGCGATCGAACACCGCCTGTTCCGCTTCTTCGACTTCGATGTCAACAACCGACATGCCTATCGCTACCGAGTTCGCTTGAAGCTGAAGCCTTCACGCATTCGCGACGGAGATGAGCCAGTGCCGACGACGTACTCCGCTTGGGCGACCACAACCAAGTGGGAATCGGTCGAAAAGTGATCTCACCGCGCCAAGTCTTACTCCGGTCGGATGAGCCGTCTGGATGTCGAACTCCGTTTTGAAGCTCAGCGATTCTGTCAGCCTGTCTTCATCCGTGTGCAAGTTCTCATCCGTGTGGCGATTGTGTTGCCGCGAAGAAGAACGCAGGCCCACACGGATAGGAATTTGCACACGGATGAATTCCACAAGCGACCCCTGACCGACGCGGCGCTCCCCGAAGTTCAACGCCCGCGACGGCTCCGCTTCCTCGACTTCCACGCACCCAACGGCGAGTACTTCTACCGAGTCCGCCTGAAGTACCGCATCCCGCATCCCGCACCTCGCACCCGACACGACCCACTCCACCGAATGGTTCACCGACTATGAGTCCGTCACGATCAACATTGACGCACTCGATTCACGAAAGCCGTTGGAGAACCTGCCGACGATCGAACTGAAACCGATCCCGAAGCCCGATTTCGAAGCAGCACCAACGACCCAACCGGCCAGTCCCAAGCTGCGGCGTTGGCACAAGAGCCTGAGTGACTGACCCGCCGTCGCGCGGCCAACGACCCCTGGACTCGCAGAAGCGCTTTGACAGTGATTCCTCTGTCCCCATTCCTCTGC
>JAYVQJ010000695.1:0-6208 GCA_043777235.1 Planctomycetia bacterium | reverse complement strand
TTGCTGCAAGGTGCTGCTTCACCGTTGGTGCCGAAGCGACACGCATCCGCTCTTCGACGTAGAGCGAGACGTGCAACGGAGTGATGTCGGCGAGTGAGGTCCGTCGCAGTTCACACCAATCGAAAAACCGCCACACCGCACGAGCGTAGGCGAGTCGCGTGTTCGGATTGCGAATGTTCGCCGCGAAGAATTCCACGAATCGTCGTTGAGCGTCGGCTCCAGCCTCACGAATAACACTCGGCAACCGGCGAGCCATCGTGTCAACCAGCGAACCGCCTCTGCCGACGATGATTGCCGATTCGGTCATCAAGAATCAGGGTGTCAATCAAAGGATAGCATAACGTCCTTTATGATCGATGGATTGAGCTTGAACTTGACGCACGGCGGCAACCATTTCTTGGTGGTCGAAATCGAAAGACTTCGACGGTCGTGTAGGACAGAATCACCAAGTCAGAAGCCCTCGATAAAATCCAACACACGTTTGGAGTAGCTGGCTAGTTCGGTGTCATCAATTGGCTCTTCAGCGTTGCTCGCTCCTGCGTGATGGAATCCTTTCGAGTAGTCATTGATTGCCTCGATCTCTTCAAGATGCCCTTGGGCGGTCTTGAGGATCGAGAGGTCATCTGCTTCGCGAATCTTCTTGATGAAATCTCCAAGCCATTCCGTGGCGGCAAACTGGTTCGGGAATGTCAGCCGCAAATACTCCTCCACGATTGGGCGAATCGTTCGTGCGACTTGATGCGTTTGGCCTGTGCCGTCGATCACATAGTCCTTGAGAACCGCGTGTTGCTGCATGTAATTCGGCTTCGTGTCGTGTTCGATGTCCCACTCCGTGATGATCGTGTCCTTGCCCATGCGTCGGAGTTGCAGCGGCTTTCGTGCTGACTTATCGGCCGTACCATCCCAAACCGTGCGGAGAAACGAATGATCGTGCGACAACACGATGACTTGGGCTGCTTGCTCGGCGAGTTTGCAAATGAGTTGCTGTGTGCATATCCGTCGAGAGCGATCTTGGCTGGAGAACGGATCGTCGAACACCAATACCTTTTTCGGTAAGTCGCCGTCGATTTGGTGGCGAGCGATAAAGAACGCAAAGGCAAGTGCGCTTCGGTCGCCCGCACTCAGCGTGTTACGAAAAGACGGTTGATCGATGGGAGATTTGCCGTCTCCAATATCGACTGCCACTTCGTCGATAATGATGTGGTAGTTTGTGCTCGGCGTTCCACCGGCATAGTTGCGAACGGTATTCCCGATTCGGAAGCCTGCTCCAAAGTTGTGGAGCAGCTTGTTGATGCGATCTTGATATTTACCAAAGACGGTCTCGGTGTACTGGTCCAATTCGGTCTTGGCATCTTTCTTCTTTTTTTCGAGCGTCTCGCGTTCCGGCGTCGCGTTTTTGAATTCCTCGCAAGCTGTCACGGCATCCTTTTGAAACCGTATTTGCACCGCCTCCAGCTTGGTCAGTTCATCCTTCTTTGCCGAGAGTGAAGCGGAATCAACTTCGATCTTCTTCTTCTGGATGGAAGCGTTAATCACCTTGATGGCTTCGTTGTACGCGAGGATTCCCACCGCAGCTTTGCTGAGTCGTGAAATGGCAACGGAGAGCGTGCCGTCGATGCTGAGCGGCTCCAGCGGATCGGCGAGCTTTCTGTCAACAAGCTCTCGTGCTGCGATCAGAGTTGCCGACAACGCCGCGACATATTCCGTAAGCACTGGCTCCGGCAATGAGACGCTGAGAAACTGCTGCCAATACTCGGCGAGGCCAAGATTAGCTCGATGGTTCTCTGCCATTATCTGGCCGACATCATCGGCATTGGTTGACTGCAACTGCGACTGTGCCATTGCGATCCGCGAACGCAATGCTGCGAACTCACTGCTGAAGACTGTTCGATATGCGTCGAACAGCGAGGACTCTTCGTTCGGCAATCCACAAAAAGGGCAGTGATGACCTTTGATGTACTTTAGGCCGGTTGCCAGCCAGTCGTTCGTCGCTGCGTTGGTGTGCTCGGATACATGACGCGAGAGGATTGCGGTGGCACTTTTCGACACGTCCGCAATTGTGGAACCGAGAATCGAAGCCAATTCCTTCGGCATCTCGTAGACCGTCATCTCCTTGAGCAGCGATTTCGTTTTGATTTCAGCCGACTTTTGCAGTGTCGAAACTTCCTTCCGAACATTCTCGGTCCGCAGTTCGATGTCATCAACGGGAAGTAGCTTGAGGAAGCCATCAAGCGTTGTCCCCTTGGGGACAATCTTTTCAATTTGTGACTTGGCATTGCTCACACGTTTGGCGGAAGTTCGGAGTTGTTCATCAAGCTGCTCGACCTCTTGAGCGAGTTTCACTCCCTGTTCGCCGACGATCACGCGATACAAGTTCCGCTTGTTATCGAGGCTGACGGCCTCGCCGGAATACACGTTCGCATAGACAAAGGTCGTATCAAAGATGGCCAAATCCGCGAATGTCGCGTTCCATGCTCCATTGCGAAAGGTGAACCCTGCGGAAGCGGAGCGTAACTCGACGAGCGGGTTCTCCGTCGCGGTCAGTGTTTTCCGACCGTTGATGATTTCGGGAGCACCGGTTTGCAGTGACCGAAAAATTTCGCACAGCGTCGTCTTGCCTCGGCCGTTTGGTCCAAAGAAGAGGTTCAATCGGCGAAGGGCAACGTCTCCGCCAGCCATGTAGTCTTTGAACCGTCCGACGTTCTTGATTGCGACAATCTTTGTGAGCATAGCTTCACGATTCGTACAGGGTGGTGTTGGAATTATTGGGGTTGGTCGGGATGAAATTCCCACGATGCCGCGAGGCCCGCGAGGGTCTTGGTTTCGTCAACGGCGTCGTGCGGGATCAGCAGATATTTCCACGGTTTGCCTCCCGCGTGCTCGGTGGCTCGTTGGCACCAGAGCGATGCGGCACGAGCTTTGGCGAGCACGATCTCATTTGTCATCTCGGCGGCACTCTTTGGTTCGCAGAGATAACGGGTGGTTTTGGTTTCGGCGGCGAAGTCGGGGATGTATTCGTCGTCATGTGCGTAATAGATGTGGAAGTCTCCCTTGGCGGGTTTCAACCATTTCACGACTTCTGGATCGCTGTCGAGAACGACGGCCATGATGCGTTCCGTGTTCGATTGGAAGCGGAGCACGGAATAGAGCGACTTCTCAAATCCCTCAAAGAGCATCCCGCGAATCAAGAGCTTGTCATCAACGGTCGTGCGGAAGTGGCGGGTCTTCTCGTTAGCGGCCTGGCTGTAGTTGTTCGGGCGTAGCGTCACGAAGCCACGAGACACCTGCACGTCGAATTCGGTGGCAGATTCCTCGAAGTGATTCTGCATCTGTGTGTGAATGTGCTTCACGAGCGTTTGCTGGTGGGCCTGCAACACGTTCAGGACGTCGTCCTCGGCCTTGAGATACGACTGCAAATGTTTGACCATTTGACCGGCGAGCTTGTAGAGCAGCGGAGCGTGTTCGTCGTAATTGATGTCGTCGAAATCCATCAACCCGCGAACCAAGTAGTCTTCCAACCGGTTCTCCGGGATGACGGCGTCACCGCTCCGCAGGCGGTATCGTTCATTGTTCTGCAAATGCTGAATGAGGATCTCTTGCGAGACGGGCTGCAATCGAATCGTCTTGCAGTCCAGGTCGAAATCCTTGAACCCCGCCGTGGAATCGCCGCGAGGCGTGACGGTGATTCGCGGGATGTCGATCGACAACTCGTTACGAACGTCGATGGTCTTCGCCACAATCTTGGCAATGTCCACCGGCTCGACGGTGCCGGGGAGCACGCCTTGCACCGGGCGAACCGCGTCGGTGACTCGGTCAACGATCTTCTGAAGCACTTCGGGCTTCTTCAGGTCCGCCGAATTTGGCAATCGCTCGAACTCTCGCAGCACTTCCAGCGTCGCTTGTGAGACCTTCTGCTCGGCGGGTTCCGTGAAGAGCGGCTGTTGTTTCATCAGCGTTCCGGGCGTGGTCGATCCAATCAGACGTTCGACAGCGGTCGGTTCGGCAACAACAACTCTTGAGCGTTCCAATGGAACGTCGCGGCCGATGATGATGCCGGTGCGAATGATGGAACCGGGACGGTTGGCCTCATCCACGATTTCTTGGAAGCGGTCGTGCGAAACGATGGTCAAGCGATCGACGGCCGGCACGCCGGTCCGCTTGCCGTAAGGCAGACGCAAACCGCGACCGATGGATTGTTCGACAAGCGTGCGGGAGTTGGCGGCACGAAGCGGGACGATTGTGTAGAGATTGGTGACGTCCCAACCTTCCTTCAGCATGTTGACGTGAATCACGATCTCGACGGGATTGTTGATGTCCTCCACTTCCAACAGCAATTGCACGTTCTCGTCCTTCTCAACACCTTTCTGCTGAGAGTGAACTTCGATCGCTCGCCCTTTGTATTGACCGCCGAAAAACTTCTCGTCCTCGATGATCGCCTTCACGGCCGAGGCGTGCGTCGTGTCCTCGGCGACGACGAGCATGAACGGCTTGACCCGCCGGACGTTGTTCTCGCGGGAGTACAACTCCAATTGCGTCTTCGTTTCTTCGTGGACGTGAATGCCGTCTTCCAGCTTCAGCCGCTCCAATCCTTCCTTTGAGTAGTTCTTCACGTCGAAATTTTCACGGGTCGCGACGGCTGGGTCTTTCACAAAGCCGTCCTTCAATGCCTCCGAAAGCGGGTAGCTGTAGATGACATTGTTGAACGGTTCCGTTTTGGTTCCACGTTCGACTTGCGGCGTGGCGGTCAATTCGAGTCCTAAAATCGGACGCAGTTCGTTGATCGCGTTCACGCCGGCGGTGGCTCGGTAGCGATGCGATTCGTCCATCAACAGCACGAGGTCGTCGAGCTTCGACAGATACTCGAAGTAACTTTCGCCGATGTACTCGGACAGGCGTTTGATGCGGGGAGCTTTATCGCCTCGGACTTCGCTGTTGATTTTCGAGATGTTGAAGATGTTGATGTGAACCACGTCTTCGACGTCGTACATCGCAAGCTGCTTGCCCACGAATCTTCGCACCCCGCGACCGCTCTCGTAGTTGTCACTCGTGATCAGTTCGGGCGGGTTGGTGGCGAATTCGGAGATGCCTTGAAAGACGTACTTGGGCGTATTCGGCGTGAAGTCGGCAATAAGTTTGTTGTAGATCGTGAGGTTCGGGGCGAGCACGAAGAAGTGCCGGACACCTTCCACGCGAGACAAGTAGGTGATGAACGCTCCCATCAATCGCGTCTTGCCGACGCCGGTGGCCAAGGCGAAGCACAGCGACGGGAAGTCACGTTCAAAATCCGTAACGGTCGAGAACTCGGATTTGATGGTTTCGAGGGACTTGGCTGCGTCGGCATCCTTTTCGAGCGGGATGATTTCACAAATGCGAGCAAGGATTTCCAGTGCGTCGCGCTGCGGCTGGCGCAAGCTGAGTCGATTGCCGATGGCGTTGACTTGAATGTTCATTGTGGCTCTTGGTTAGTCGAACAAACTTGGATGATCCTGTTTGGCCTTGGCTTTTCTTGCGGCACGGGCACTCGTGGTGGGAGCCACTGGTTCCGGACTCGGTTCTGGATTTGCCGCCGGAAGATTTTTGATTTCGAGGCTGTAGTCATCGCGGCCCCATTCGCAGCGGGTCAGCACGGTCTTCGGAATCTTCTTGATCGTGAGGTTTTGGAACGGTTCCAAATTGCGGGCGCGGAAGGCACTGCACATAACCAGCAACGAATGCTTGTCGCCAACCTCTTCGCTCAAGCGAGCCAACTGCTCGCGACTCAGCGTCTGCGTGGTGACGTAAATAAAGTCGGTCTCGGTCGCGTGCCCGTGCCGCCAGTAGAGCGTCTCGCTCGGTGCATATTGGAAGCCTTCCAACTTGCAAATCGCCTCGGCGAGCATGGCCGAGTTGTACTGTTTGCTGATGATCCAATTGCCGAAGCTGTCTTTTTCAAGTAGTGATGGCGCGAGGTGGTAGTACCGAAAGCCTCCACCCCCCTTCCAGTCAATCGCTTCGGTGATGCCGCCGGAGTCGATACCGTCAATGACCTTCTTGAGACGTGGGATGATGTGCGTGTGGCAGTGGTCGCCAAGTTCCACCATGATCCATCGACGGGACATTTTCTGAGCGACTGCACCCGTCGTTCCAGAGCCAGCAAACGAATCGAGAATCCAATCACCTGGGTTTGTCGCTGCCTGCACCACCTGATGGATAAGTCGCTCCGGTTTCG
>JAYVQJ010000694.1:0-1623 GCA_043777235.1 Planctomycetia bacterium | reverse complement strand
CGGTGGGTGCGGTACAGCGCGGGGTTTTCGGCCGAGTGGGTGCAATCGGTCATACGGGAATCAGTGGCCTGGAAGGCGGCGCGGGTGTTCGATCCGTTTGCCGGGAGCGGTACGACGCTGTTGGCTGCCGAACAGGTCGGAGTCGAATGCTGCGGAGTCGAAGCTCACCCGTTTGTCTATCGCATGGCGGAGGCGAAGTTGGCTTGGCGGAGTGACCCAGAGGCGTATCGCGCGCGCATCAAAACGGTCAAAGTGACCGCGAATGATTTCGTGACGGACTTGTCGGCTTATCCGAAACTCATTCGCGAGTGCTTTGATGACGAGACGCTGACAACTCTGGATCGCCTGCGGCAGGCGGTGGCAGAGCACGACGACGATTCACCGTCGGCAAAGCTCGTCTGGCTGACGTTGATGGCGATCTTGCGGAAGACATCGCACGCCGGGACGGCTCAGTGGCAGTACGTGTTGCCCAAGAAATCCAAGAGCGCGCCAGTTCCGGCCGACGCTGCGTTTGAAAACATGAGCCGCACAATCTACCGCGACATGCTGGACTTCGCGGACCGCCAGTCACCGGCCGCACGGCTCATGCAGCGGGATGCTCGGACTTGTGACGGCGTACCGGATCAATCAGTGAATTTGGTCGTGACCTCGCCGCCATATCCAAACAATTTCGATTATGCCGATGCCACTCGGCTGGAGATGTCGTTCTTCGGCGAACTGCGAAGCTGGTCGGAACTGCAATCCAAAGTCCGTTGCCATTTGCTGCGGTCGTGCAGCCAACACGTTCCCGAAAGTGCGATCAACTTGGAAGCGGTGCTTGCGGAGCCGGAACGCGCACCGATTCGCGAGGAGATCACTGACGTCTGCCAGCAACTCGCGGAAATTCGGCTGACGAAAGGTGGCAAGAAGACTTATCACTTGATGGTGGCTTGTTACTTCTGGGATTTGGCTCGCGTGTGGTTGGCCTTGCGGCGCGTGTGCGATTCGCCGAGCGACGTCTGCTTTGTGATCGGTGACTCGGCTCCGTATGGCGTGTATGTCCCCGTCATCGAGTGGCTCGGACGATTGGCCGTCGCCGCTGGATTCAGTCACGTCCGATTCGAGCGGCTTCGCGACCGAAATGTGAAATGGAAGAACCGCAAACACCGAGTACCGCTCTGCGAAGGCCGCTTGTGGGTGAAGGGCTGAGACACAATGGCACAATCTCCGTCACACCGTTTCGGTCAGATCATTGGCGAAGTCTTGGAAGCTGCCATTCGCGGTCCGTTGGAAGAAGTCTGTCGCAAGCACGGACTGTACCTCGACTCGAAACACCCGCGACTCGCGCGGAACAGTCTCAACAAAGTCGCATGGAAAGACCGTAAGGGCAACACGCACGACCTCGACTACGTGATTGAGAGCGGCGGCACCGAGGAGGCCATTGGCGTTCCGAAAGCGTTCATCGAGATCGCGTGGCGACGCTACACGAAACACTCGCGAAACAAGGCTCAGGAAATCCAAGGGGCCATCATCCCGTTATACCTCACGCGGGAAGCAATGACACATTTTCAAAGGTCTGAAAATTGAGGGTCATCAGCGAATCGAGGGCGGGCTTGTGGGTTGTTGGGAGTTGGCCCAAGCAGG
>JAYVQJ010000693.1:0-6226 GCA_043777235.1 Planctomycetia bacterium | reverse complement strand
CGAGCTGCTTCGCCTCTGACCCGGCGAGCGATGCTCGTCAATTCCGCGAACGGTTTCGGAGCACTCGCGCTGGCGGGGTTGCTGGCGGAGAATGGTTTGACGGCCGATTCAGCTCCCCACTCCCCACTCCCCACTCCCCACTTTCAACCCAAAGCCAAGCATGTCGTCTTCCTCTTCATGGATGGCGGAGTTTCGCATGTCGATTCGTTCGATCCAAAATCGAAGTTGGATGAACTCGACGGCAAGCCGTTTCTGGAATCGAAGAACCCGACGGCGAATGGCAATCGGCAGTGGTTGAAGAGTCCTTGGCCGTTTCAGAAATGCGGCGACAGCGGGATGCCGATCAGCAGTTTGTTTCCGCACATCGCGCAGCACGCGGATGACTTGGCGGTGATTCGCTCGATGAAGGCGGACTTGCCAATTCACTCGACCGGCGTGTTGTTTCTGCACACCGGCTCGAACAACGCCGGCCGGCCGAGCCTCGGGTCGTGGGTCAATTACGGGCTCGGTTGCGAGAGCCGCAATCTGCCCGGCTTCGTCGTGCTGAATTTCGGAGTCGTCCCGTGTGGCGGTCTCGAAAATTATTCGAGCGGTTTTCTGCCGGCGAATCAGCAGGCAACGCTGTTGAACGCCGACGGCGTGCCGCTCGACAATCTGACCCCCGCCGACAAGAACGCGCGCATCCAGCAAGCGAAGCTCGCGTTGCTGCGCGGGCAGGACGAAGCGTTTTCAAAAACGCTCGGAGTCGATGACGCGGTCGAGTCGGCGATCAAAAACTACGAGATGGCGTATCGGATGCAGTCGCTCGTTCCGGATGTGCTCGACCTCAGCCGCGAAACGGATGCGACGCAAAAGTTGTACGGCCTCGACTCGAAAGTGCCGTCGCAGCGGCTGTACGGCATCCAGTGCTTGCGAGCACGCCGGCTGATCGAATCGGGCGTGCGATTCGTCGAGATCACTTGCCCGCCCGGTGCCTCAAACGGGACGTGGGATCAGCACGGCAATCTCAAAGCGGGTCACGAGAAGAACGCGCTCGACACCGATCAAGCGATCGGCGGACTGATCACCGATCTCAAGCAGCGAGGTCTGTTCGATGAAACGCTGATCGTGTGGGCGGGTGAGTTTGGACGGACTCCGCATTCGGCCGGCCGTGACGGTCGCGATCATCATCCCGAGGGATTTTCCGTCTGGTTGGCCGGCGGCGGAGTGCGCGGCGGGACGATCTACGGAGCGACCGATGAGCTTGGAATGCACTCGGTCGAAAACATCTGCACGATGCACGACCTGCACGCGACGATCCTGCATCTGATGGGTCTCGATCACGAACGCCTGACCTTCCGGTTCGCCGGCCGCGATTTTCGTTTGACCGACGTGCATGGCAATGTGGTGCGCGAGGTGCTGGCGTGATGACATCACCAACCCGAAGCGTTAGCGAGGGCAGACGCTCCAGTGGACTTTGCTCTCGGGAATCCGTGAAGCCCCCGCCCTCGCTAACGCTTCGGGTTAGTTTGGTCGTCGCGCTGATGATCGCCGTTCCGAGCCTTGTCTCCGCAGATGACTCCGAAGCGTTCTTCGAGAGCAAAGTGCGGCCGATCCTGATCGAGCATTGCGTCGCATGTCACGGAGCCAAGAAACAAGAGGCCGGCTTGCGGCTCGATTCGGCGGCGGGGTTGCGAAAGGGAAGCGAGAACGGCCCGGTCGTTGTGCCCGGTGACGTCGAGCAGAGCAAGTTGATCGAAGCTGTCCGGCATACCGGTTCCACGAAGATGCCCCCGAAAGGGAAGCTGTCCGATCCGGTGATTGAAACGCTAACGACCTGGGTGAAGCGGGGTGCGATCTGGCCGAAGGACGCTAGCAATCTCGGTGACAGCGGGAGCATTCAGCAGCGAAGCAAAACGCATTGGTCGTTTCAGCCAGTGACGAAGCCGGCGGTGCCGGAATTGAAATCTCAAATCTCAAATTCCAAATCTCAGATCCGCAACGAAGTCGATGCGTTCGTCCTGGTTCGGTTGGAAGCCGCGGGACTCAAGCCGAGTCCTCCGGCGGATCGTCGCACTCTGATTCGCCGCGCGACGTTTGATCTGCTTGGATTGCCTCCGACGCCGGATGAGGTCGCGGCGTTTGAAGCGGATGAATCACCGAATGCGTTTGAGAAAGTCGTCAATCGGCTGCTCGCATCGCCGAGATACGGTGAGCGTTGGGGAAGGCATTGGCTCGACGTCGCGCGGTACGCGGACACGAAGGGATATGTGCGGCTGAGGGACAATCCGAATTATCCGTGCTCGTGGACGTACCGCGATTACGTCATCCGGGCATTCAACGAAGACCTGCCGTTCGATCAATTTGTCGTGCAGCAACTGGCGGCGGATCAGCTTGAACTCGGTGACGATCCACGTCCGCTGGCGGCGATGGGTTTTCTGACGCTGGGGCAACGGTTCCTCAACAGCCAGCACGACATCATCGACGACCGGATTGACGTCGTGACGCGCGGGTTGCTCGGACTGACGGTCTCGTGTGCTCGGTGTCACGACCACAAGTTCGATCCGGTCCCGACGCGCGACTATTACTCGCTGCACGGAGTCTTCGCGAGTTCGCTCGAACCGCACGTTCCACCGCTGATCGTGCCGCCGTCCGAGCAGCCTCGGCACGAAGCGTACTTGAAGGAACTGCAGCGGCGGACCGATCAGTTGCAGCAGTTCCTGCAGTCGCAGCAATCGAAGTTGGAGACGTCCGCTCGGCAACGTGCTGGTGAGTATTTGCTAGCGGCTCAGAAAGAGCAGCTTCAAGCCAATTTCCTGGCGGTCATGTTTCTGATCGACGCCTCGAAGGACTTGAATCCGGTGATGACTCAGCGTTGGGGCCAACTGCTGGAACAGACTCGCAAGCGACATCACCCGGTGCTCGCACCGTGGCACGCGCTGGCGAGTTTTTCCTCCGCGTCGAATTCGGATGAGTTCGCTGCGCAATCTCGCGGGTTGATCGCAAAGTGGCGCGACTCTCCCGATCCGAAGCAAAGGATGAACTCGATCGTCGTGCGGGCGTTGGCCGACGCTCCGCCGAGCAGTCTGGCCGACGTCGCCTCGCGATTCGGTGAGCTGTTTCAACAGGCGGAAGCTCGCTGGCGCGAAACGTTGAAGACCGATCCGGCGGCCAAGCAACTTCCCGATGCCGATTGGGAGGAACTGCGACAACTGCTCTTTGGCGATGAAGCTCCATCGGTCATCGCGCTGGCGGATGTCGAAGAATTTCTATTCGTCGACACGACAACGCAGAATCAACTTCACGATCAGCAGCGGCAAGTCGAAGACTGGGTCGCGTCGGCCGGAGCCGCTCCGCACGCTCACGTCTTGGTCGATGCGGCGGTTCCGGTCGCAGCGCGTGTTTTCGTACGCGGCAACGCGGCCAATCCTGGAGCGGCTGTGCCTCGGCAATTTTTGGAAGTGTTGACTCACGGCGAACGACGACCGTTTCAACACGGCAGCGGACGGTTGGAGTTGGCTCGCGCGATCGCCGATCGGAACAATCCGCTGACCGCGCGAGTCCTGGTCAATCGCGTCTGGCTGCATCATTTCGGAGCCGGGATCGTGCGCACTCCCAGCGACTTTGGCCTGCGCGGCGAACCGCCGACGCATCCCGAATTGCTCGATTACTTGGCGTGGCAATTCATGGCCGACGGCTGGTCGATCAAGTCGCTGCATCGCCGGATCATGCTGTCGGCAACCTATCAGCAATCGAGTGAGGTAGCCGAAGTCGCCAGACTTCGGGAGACCTCAAACGCCCGAACTCTGGCGAGTTCGGCTACGGATCTGATCGACCCAGACAACAAATTGCTCTCGCACATGAATCGTCGCCGGCTCGATTGGGAATCGCTGCGAGATTCGCTGCTGGCGGTCTCCGGGAAACTCGACCTGACGATGGGTGGCTCGGCGGTGAATCAGACGACTCCGCCGTTCTCAACTCGGCGAGCGGTCTACGGCTTCATCGACCGACAAAACTTGCCGAGCGTGCTGCGAGCCTTCGACTTCGCCCCGCCCGATGCCAGCAGCCCGCAGCGGCATCTGACGACCGTGCCGCAGCAGGCGTTGTTCTTGATGAATAGCCCTTTCATGCAGGAGCAGACCAAGAGCCTCGCCGCTCGGCCGGACCTCACGCGCATCGAGACCATCGACCAGCGCATCCACGCTGCTCATCGAACATTGTTCGGCCGAGCGGCTGAGCCGGATGAGATCGCGCTCGGCAAGAAGTTTCTGGAATCCAATGATTCGGCAACTCCGAAATCGACGGAGCCTTTGACTCGGTGGGAGGAATACCTTCAAGCACTCTTGGTCTCGAACGAGTTTGTGTTTATTGACTGACACCCTGGAGTGCGGTGGCTCGACACCGCCCTCCATTCAAGAACCGAAACGCTTTCCAACTTCTAAAACCCCCACGAGTTGCAAGCCGCTTGTCTGGTCCTACCGTTTTGCGCCGTCGTGAATCAATCGTTCTTGAATGGAGGGCTTCGTCAAGCCGAAGCACTCCAAGGGCTGAGGCAACTGCTCAATAGGAATCTCGCATGCTCTCACGCCGCGAAATGCTGAGCCAATCGGGAATGGGATTCGGCTTGCTCGGTCTGACGGACTTACTGCGAAGTGAGCCGGCTCGAGCGGAGCCGACGGTGACGCATCCGCTGGCTCCGAAGCCGCCGCACTTCGCGGCGAAGGCACAGCGTGTGATTCACCTCTTTTTGAACGGCGGAGTTTCCCACGTCGATACGTTCGATCCAAAACCGATTCTCGATGAGTATCACGGTCGGCCTCTGCCGAACTCGCAGCGCACCGAGCGGAAGACCGGGGCCGCGTTCCGTTCGCCGTTCAAGTTCGCGAAGCACGGCCGCAACGGAATCGACGTCAGTGAGCTGTTTCCTCGCATCGCCGAGAACATCGACGACGTTTGCGTGATCCGGTCGATGTACGCGGACGTCCCGAATCACGAGCCGTCGTATCTGCTGATGAACTGCGGCGACGGCCGGCAAGCTCGGCCGAGCATGGGGGCGTGGGTCACTTACGGCTTGGGGACTGAGAATCAAAACCTGCCCGGCTTCGTCGTGATGTGCCCCGGCGGCTATCCGGCGACGGCGGGACAAAACTGGCGATCGGCATTCCTGCCCGGAGCGTTTCAAGGGACGTACATCGACTCGCAGCACACGCAGCCGGAGAAGTTGATCGAGAACATCCGCAACAATTTCTTGCCGCCGGGTCACCAGCGCGAGCAGCTCGATCTGCTGCGGCAGATCAACGAGCGGCATCTAAGCCGACGGCCCGGAGACGCGCAGCTCGAAGCGAGGATTCAGTCGTTCGAGTTGGCGTATCGAATGCAGTCGGAAGCGACCGACGCCTTCGACGTGACTCGCGAACCGCAGTCCGCGCGAGAGATGTACGGTGACACGACCTACGGTCGGCAATTGCTGATCGCTCGCAGGTTGTTAGAGCGCGGCGTGCGCTTCGTCCAAATCTGGCAGCGAGCGGGTCAGCCGTGGGACGCTCACGACAATCTGGAAACGAATCACCGTGATCTCGCGAAGGAGTGCGATCAACCGATCGCCGCGTTGCTTCGCGATCTGAAGCAGCGCGGGATGCTCGACAGCACACTGGTGATCTTCGGTGGCGAGTTCGGCCGGACCCCGACGGTCGAGATCCCGACACCAGGAGTTTCACGCACACCCAACGGCCGCGATCACAACCACTACGGCTTCTCGATGTGCCTTGCCGGAGGCGGAGTCAAACCTGGCTACGTTCACGGCGCAACCGATGAACTTGGCTGGAACGCCGTCGAAGGCCGAGTCCACATTCACGACCTGCACGCGACGATTCTGCATCTGCTGGGCTTCGATCACGAGCAACTGACCTACCGCTACGCCGGCCGCGATTTCCGTTTGACCGACGTGCATGGTCGCGTGATTGAAGAATTGATCGCGTGACCGTCCCAATCGGGGTCAGGCACTTCGGAATTTCGGAATTGGCGGGAATGCGATTTCTTTCGTGGCACGACACTGATTCCCGCCAATTCCGAAAATCCGAAGTGCCTGACCCCGATTGGTACACTCAACGCCCTGGTGAAAGTCCCCTGCCAAATCGTGAAGCAATCTCGCCGAGTCCTCTCGCGCGTGCTCTCTTGGAACCCGCACCTGCCGAGCTTCTTCCGCCTCTGCGCCGCGCTCCGCTGCTGACACGTTGACTTGGCGAGC
>JAYVQJ010000692.1:0-6227 GCA_043777235.1 Planctomycetia bacterium | reverse complement strand
CATCTCGCGAGTGCAAGCGGTCTCTGTCGAAGTACATGGCGGAGCCGGCAACGATCTGATTAACGGTACCGGCAGTCCCATCGGCAACGTGCGCTTGTTGTTGGACGGCGGTGACGGCAACGACACGATCCGCGGCACGTTGGGCGGCGACACGATCTTTGGCGGAGCCGGCAACGACAACATCAAGGGTGGCGACGGCAATGACACGATCAACGCTGGCAACGGTGATGACTTCGTGGACGGTGAAAACGGAAACGATTCGGTCGATGGAGGCACAGGTGCCGATTCGATACGCGGCGGAGCCGGCAACGATTCGCTGTTCGGAAACGACGATGCCGACACGATCGACGGCGGAGCCGGCAACGACACGCTCGATGGTGGCAGCAGTGTCGACAGTTTGATTGGCGGTGTCGGCGACGATTCACTGTTCGGAGGTCTCGGTTCGGACACGCTCGACGGCGGTGACGGCAACGACACGCTCGACGGCGGCTACAACAACGACTCGATCCTCGGTGGTGCGGGGGATGACAAGATCCGTGGCAATCACGGCAACGACACGATCGACGGCGGTGACGGCAACGACACGATCAACGGCGGCGACGGCAACGATGTGATCACCGGCGGTGCCGGCAACGATGCCATCGACGGGTCCGACGGTGACGACATCATCAACGGCGCGGCGGGCAATGACACCATTGTCGGCGGCGACGGCAAGGACACACTCAAAGGTGGTGCGGGCGGCGATCTGATTCTCGGCGAAGATGGGGACGATGTGATCGACGGCCAAAGCGGTGCCAATACGGTTGCCGGTGGACAAGGGATCGACACGATTGCCGACCCACCGGGCGAGATCAACGAAGCGTTCGTGTTGTCCGCCAGCCTGCGACAGATTTTGACTGCGACGTGAGAGACGTCAGGAGTCCCGGTAGGGTGGGTCGAGTCATCGAGACCCACCAGCAGTGAGTACTTATTTGGTGGGTCTCGATGACTCGACCCACCCTACGGCGACGGCCGAATACGGATTAAGAACTCGAAGCAAGGAAGCTGAACCATGCGGATTTCGTCTTGGTTAAAGAGTTGGTCGGCCGCGGCGGATCGACGGAAACAAGGGACACGATCACGAACAGGCGCGGTCTCAGCCGAGCAATTCGAGCCGCGAGAAATGCTCTCCGCGAGCGTGCTCGTGGTCGGCGGCACCGAGTTGAACATCACGCTGAACTTGAATGACAACGCCAGCGTCAGTTCGGTCAGCGGCGTGGTCGTCGTGCAGATCGGCGCGAACGGCGGCAACTTGCTCCCGGCGGCGATCGGTAATGTTTCGGCGAGCGCGATCCACTCGATCATCGTTCACGGCGGCGAAGAGGGAAACACGATCGACTTGAGCGGCGTCCGCGCGGTCGACTTCACCAGCTTGACGAGCATCAGCGTCGATGGCGGCAACGGCAATGACTCGATCCTGGGGAGCAACGACTTCGGCGACAGTCTGTTCGGTGGTGACGGAGCGGACACGCTCGATGGCCAAGGGGGTGGCAACACGCTCGACGGCGGTAACGGGGCTGATGTCATCCGCGGTGGCGCGAACAACGACAGCATTCTGGGGGGCGACGGAGCAGACAATATCGACGCCGGTGCCGGTGACGACACCGTCAACGCCGGTAACGGTGCCGACAACGTGCTGCTCGGAGATGGCAACGATTCCGCCAACGGCATGAATGGCGAAGACACGATTTCCGGAGGACTCGGCAACGACACGATCAACGGCGACGGCGGCACCGATTCGATCAGCGGCGACGACGGCAACGACTCGATCCTCGGCGGCGAGAAGAACGACATACTCTCCGGTGGTGCCGGCAACGACACGATCGACGGCCAGGCGGGACAGGATTCGATTGTCGGAGGCGATGGCAACGACTCGCTGCTGGGCAGCGCTGGCGATGACTCGTTGACGGGCGACGCCGGCAACGACACGCTCAACGGCGGCAGTGGCAATGACACGCTCGACGGAGCCGACGACAACGATCTGCTGTACGGCGGCAGCGGCAACGATTCAATGCTGGGCGGATTGGGGGACGATACCGCGTTCGGGCAAGCGGGTAACGATTCGATCTTCGGCGGCAACGGCCGCGATTCGCTGAGCGGCGATGCAGGGAACGATCTGATCGTTACCGGCACCAGCACTCAGGCGGTTCTGCCCGGCATTGCTGTCAGCAATGGCCAAGTCACGGAAGGGGACAGCGGCATCAAGCAGATGGCGTTCTACCTCCAATTGTCAACGACTTCGACCATACCGATCTCGGTCTCTTATTCGACGGCAGACGGCACGGCGACCGCTGGCTCCGATTACATTGCCGTGCCTCCGACGGTCGTGACGTTCGCCCCTGGGCAGACACTGATCACCGTCAATGTCTCGATTATCGGTGACGTGGTCTTGGAGCCCGACGAAACCTTTTCGGTGAACTTGGCCAATCCGACGAACGCTCAAATCGTCACCGCCACGGGCACAGGGACGATTCTGAACGACGAACTCCGTCCCGGTGGCATCCTCGTCTCGCAAAACAACACTGCGAATTCGCTGATCAACGCACTGCTCGGCAGCAACGGGGCCGGAATCACCATCAACAGCGTGACGCTGCAAGGACAAACGGGACAAAACTTCAATACCGGACTGCCGGCCGAATCCTCCGGAATCTTCACCGTCGGACAACTGCAAACCTACAACCTACAGCGTGGAGGCATCGTCCTAAGCTCCGGCGACGTCGCCGATTATGCGACAGGACCGAACTCTTCTGGATTTCGAACGACGTCGTACGGCATACCGGCAACGGCCGCTCAAGAACAACTGCTGCGGCCCATCACCGGAGTCAACAACCACTTCGATTGCACGGAGCTGACGATCAATTTTGATTTGCTGCCCGGCTTCGACACGCTGTTCTTCGAGCTGGCCTTCGGTTCGGAGGAATGGCCGGTGTTTGTCGGCTCGTTTGTGGATGGATTCGGCTTGTACGTCAACGGGACCAACATTGCGCAAGTGAATGGTTTCCCCGTGAACATCGACCACCCGTCGATGGCGGCTGTTCCCGGCACGGAGTTGAATGGAGTCCTCGCTCCCAATGGCGATCCACGGTTGCTATTCCAGATCAACTTAGGACTGGGAGCCACAAACAATACGCTCGACATCATCATTGCCGACGCGCTCGACGCGTCGCTCGACACAACAGTTTACATGTCGTCGCTGGGTGCGGCAGACCCGAACAATCCGCCTCCGCCTCCACCGCCGTCACCTCCACCAGCACCTCCGCCGCCACCACCAGGAACGGAAGATGACACCGCGTTTGGCGGTACTGGCAACGATACGATCATCGGCGGCCTGGGTTACGATGTGCTCAATGGCAATGCCGGCGACGATTCGATCCTCGGCGGCGAGGGAGGCGATACGATCTTCGGCGGAACTGGCAACGACACGATCGACGGAGGTAACGGCGACGATTCCCTCAATGGCCAACAAGGAAACGATGTCATCACTGCGGGAGAAGGCGACGACACGCTCGTTTGGGACGGAGCCGGCGACGACACACTCGACGGACAGAACGGCAACAACATTGTTCAAGTCAACGGCAACAACTCGGCGAACAATTTCACGGTGGGACAAGACGCCGACGGCCTGCTGACGGTTTCTCAGGGCGGTCACTCCGCCACGATCAAGCCGACGAATCTGGAAGTCGATATCAACGGCAACGGAGGCAACGATGTCATTACTGTGGGCAACCTCGACATGGTGTTCCCCGTCGTTTTGCAGATCCATGGCGGAGACGGCAACGACAGCATTTCGGCCGCAGGTGCTTTGCTCGGCAACGTCCGGATGTCGTTGAACGGCGATGCCGGCAACGACACGATCGCCGGCAGCGAAGATGGCGACACGATCAACGGCGGCGACGGCAACGACAAGCTGTACGGCAACGCTGGCGATGACACTCTCAGCGGCGGCAACGGCAACGACAACCTCTATGGCCAAGCTGGCAACGACAGCCTGCAAGGGAACGCCGGCGACGACACTCTCCGAGGCGGCGACGGTAACGACACCGCCGATGGCGGCGATGGCTTCGACGTTGTGCTCGGTCAAGCCGGGGACGATTCGCTGCTCGGCGGAGCGGGCGATGACATCTTGGACGGCAGCACTGGCAACGACACACTCAGCGGCAGCGTGGGACAAGACACGCTCACGGGCGGTGATGGCAACGACTTGCTCGATGGCGGATATAACAACGACTCGATCAGTGGCGGAGCCGGCAACGACACGCTCCGTGGCGATCACGGCGACGACACGATCGACGCGGGGGACGGCGACGACCTCGTGATCGGCGGCGACGGCAACGACATCATCACTGGCGGCAACGGAAACGATGCGATCAATGGCTCCGACGGCGACGACATCATCAACGGCGGTGGCGGCAACGACACGCTTCTCGGCGGTGACGGAGCCGACACGATCGCCGGTGGCGGCGGTGCCGATGTGATCCTCGGCGGCGACGGCGACGATTCGATCAACGGACAAGGCGCAACCGACACGATCGCCGGCAATCAAGGAATCGACACGATTGTCGATCCCGCGAATGAGATCGACGAAACTTTCACGCTGAGCAGTACGCTGTTGCGAGAACTGGAAGCGATCTGATTCTCTCAGACAAATTGGCGAGCCGGGCGGCGTTAGCCCAATGGCACTCACTTTGTGAGCGGCACGGCGCTAGCCGCCGGTAATTCACCGGAAAACGTCGATCTCGAATTACCGGTCGCTAGCGCCAAACCGCTCAAAGTGAGTGCCATTGGCCGTGAGGCCCCGGACTCTTGAATCTCGCTGAGAATCCTCCTTTCGACTTTTGGAAGGCCAGCAAGCGGACAGAGGCGTAGTCGCGAAGTTCGGGAGTCGTTCACTCGCGAGTTCTGATTTGAGAGGTTGCCGTGTCCTATCTGTTCTCAACGCCCGACGAACAACAGCAGATGCTCCAGCGGATCGGTGTCGATTCGGTGGAGCATCTGCTCGATCAGATTCCCGCCGAGTTGCAGCTCGACCGACCACTGACGATGCCTCCCGCGCTGACCGAACTCGAACTCGAGCGGCATCTGCGCGAGTTGGCTTCGCGCAGTGTCGGGACTGCGTCGCGAGCCTGCTTCATGGGTGGCGGGGCCTACGACCACTACATTCCCAGCGTGGTTGATGAAGTCACGGGGCGCGGCGAGTTCTACACCGCCTATACGCCGTATCAGGCCGAGGCGAGTCAGGGGACGTTGCAAGCCTTCTTTGAATTCCAGTCGCTGATTGCCGAGTTGAGCGGCCTCGATATCGCCAACGCCAGCCTGTACGACGGAGGAAGCGGCGTCGCCGAGGCCGTTCTCATGGCGATGCGTTGCACGGGACGACCCGGCCGCGTGGTCGTGGCCGGGTCCGTGAATCCCGAAGCAGCGCAGAGCGTGGTCACGTACCTGGCCGATCAATCGACCGAGGCGTTCGTGCTGCCAACCCACAGCGGCAAGGTGGATGTCGCAGCACTGGCCGCCGGCATCGACGAAACGACCGCGTGCGTGGTCATTCAGCACCCGAACTTCTTCGGTGGGCTGGAGGATGTCGAACAGATCGCTCAAGCGGCGCATCAGCACGGCGCACTGCTCGTCCAGTCGTTCGATCCAATCAGTGTCGGGCTGCTCAAGCGGCCGGGCGAACTGGGGGCGGACATCGCCGTGGCGGAAGGACAAGCTCTCGGCATCCCGCTCCAGTTTGGCGGTCCGTATCTGGGCATCCTCGCCTGTCGCAAGGAACTGGTCCGCAAAATGCCCGGCCGACTGATCGGCCAGACGGTGGACCGGAACGGCAAGCGTTGCTTCTTCCTCAATTTACAGGCTCGTGAGCAACACATCCGCCGCGCGGGAGCCATGAGCAACATCTGCACGAATCAGGGGCTGCTGGCCCTGCGCGCGACCGTCTACCTGTCACTGCTCGGCCCTCACGGTTTGAAAGAGGTGGCCGAACTGAGCTGTCGCAAGGCCCATTATGCCGCCGACCGCCTGAAGCAGATCGACGGCTGCGAACTGCTGTTCACCGGCCCGTTCTTCAAGGAGTTCGCGTTGAAGTACGCGCACGGTGCCGACGTGGCGATCCGCAAAGCCGCCGCCGCCGGAATCGACGTGGGACCAATGCTCAGCCGCTTCCCCAACCTCAACTGGCTTCCGCAAGA
>JAYVQJ010000691.1:0-1630 GCA_043777235.1 Planctomycetia bacterium | reverse complement strand
AACGGCTGGCAGCAGGAAAGCTACAAGACCATCAACCCGGACAAGCTGCCGCTCAAGCCGGCGGTCGGCAAGGATGGGCAACCGATTGTCATCTCGGTGCAGACGCGAACCGGATCGATCTTCGCTCGTGTGTGGCGATGCGATGTCGGCCGCATTCCGCTGTATCTGCTCGATACGAATATCCCGAACAACACGGACGAGGACCGCCGCCTGACTGCTCGGTTGTACGGCGGCGATCAGCGAATCCGCATTCGACAGGAGATCATGCTGGGGATCGGCGGCGCGCGAGCACTCGCGGCGATCGGCATTCAGCCCAGCGTCATTCACATGAATGAAGGGCACTCGGCGTTCGCGCCGCTGGAAATCATTCGGACTCGGATTCAAGAGGACGGCTTGGCGTTCGATGCCGCTCTTCGCGAAACGGCGGCGAGCTGTTGCTTCACGACACACACGCCGGTCGATGCCGGACACGACCGCTTTGATAGCGGGCTGGTCGAAGAGCACGTCGGGCCGCTCGGCGATCAATTGGGACTCAGCCACGACGCGCTGCTGGGACTTGGCCGAGTCAATCCGCAGAATCATCATGAAGCGTTTTGCATGACCGTGCTGGCGTTCAAGCTCAGCCGCAAAGCAAACGCGGTGTCGTCGCTGCACGGCGTTGTCAGCCGCCGCATGTGGGCCAGTCTCTGGCCGTGGCAGAGCGAAGAAGAAATCCCGATCGGACACATCACCAACGGCGTGCATGTGCCGACGTGGCTCGCAGCCCAAATGCGAGTCCTTTACGACCGCGTCTTGCCAGTCAACTGGCTGACACGCACCGGCGAACCAGAAATCTGGGCGAACTTCGAGCAAGCGACCGCCGGCGAACTGTGGGAGACGCATCAGTCGTTGAAGAATCAGTTGATCGGTTTCACTCGGCGACGATTGGAAACGTATGCCCGCCGTAACAACGCCAGCGAGCAGCAAATTTCTGAGATCGCCAATGTGCTCGACCCGCGCGCGTTGCTGATCGGATTTGCTCGCCGCTTCGCGCCGTACAAGCGGACGGATTTGATTCTGCGCGAGTTCGATCAAATCGCCGAGATGGTCAACGATTCGCAGCGTCCGGTCCAATTCATCTTCGCCGGCAAGTCGCACCCGCGCGACGACAACGGCAAAGCGATTCTGCAACGAGTCTGGCAGGCGACGCAGCGCTCGCAGCTCAAAGGCAAGGTCGTGTTCCTCGAAGACTACGACATCAATCTTGCGCGGCATCTCGTGCAAGGGGTTGATGTGTGGCTCAACAATCCGCGCCGCCCGCTGGAAGCTTCTGGGACGAGCGGTCAAAAAGTGGTTCTTAACGGCGTGCTGAATTTGTCAGTGCTCGACGGTTGGTGGGCGGAAGCCTACGACGGCACGAATGGCTTCGCGATCGGCACCGGCCGCACGCACGTCAACGATGCGATTCAAGACGACCGCGATTGGCAGAGTCTGGTCGATACGCTGCGAAACGAAGTCCTGCCGATGTACTACGAGCGTGATGCCGACGATTTGCCGCAACGCTGGATCAAGCGTGTGAAGCGATCGGTGCGCACGCTCGGCTGGCGGTTCAACTCGGACCGCATGGTGATGGACTACGTCAACCTCGGTT
>JAYVQJ010000690.1:0-1631 GCA_043777235.1 Planctomycetia bacterium | reverse complement strand
CATCTTCTCGGCGACGGATCGCCGCAGGCCGAGGTCGCGGCCGGAGCTTGGCAGCATCTGCACGACGACGGTTGGTTTCATTCGACGCGAGCATTCTTCGAGGTCAGTACGTCGCTGGCCGTCAGCTTTCGCGAAGTGCTCGGCCCGGACGACAGTCACCGGACCAGTTTTCTCGGTCACATCGTCACCGAATTATTGATCGACGCTGAATTGATTGAGCGGCATCCGGGCCAAATCGAGCGGTACTACGAAGTGCTCGGACGGATTGAACCGCTCGTGGTACAGCAGGCGGTCAATGCGATGGCGAAGACATCGACCGAATGCCTTGCTCCGCTGATCCCGCGATTTCTCAACGAACGGTTCTTGCCGGATTACCTCGACGACGAGCGATTGCTGCATCGCTTGAACCAAGTCCTGCGGCGGGTCAAACTGCCTCCTCTTCCGGCGACAGCGACATCTGTTTTGTGCCGCGCCCGCCCGCTCATCCGCGATCGGCTGAGCGATCTGTTGCCGGAGGAGCACTTTGGAGTGCGGTGATTCATCACCGCTTTCCGTGCGGCACAGCCGCTTTCGAGATCGACTCGTTTCGCTGGAAATTCAACCCAAAGAAAGCGGCTTTGCCGCGAACCAAAGCGGCGATGAATCGCCGCACTCCAAAGGAAGACACCATGAAATACGGAATGAACATGCTGCTGTGGACGACCAATGTTGATGAGTCGCTGTACGGCACGCTCGATGCGCTGAAAAAGATCGGCTACGACGGAGTCGAACTGCCGATCTTCGACATGAACGTCGATCACTTCGCGAAGCTCGGCAAGAAGCTGACCGACACGGGACTGCAACGCACCGCTGTCACCGTCAGTACCGACGCCGCGAATCCGATCTCGGCCGATGCGGCGATTCGGCAGGCGGGACTCGACAATCTCAAGAAGGCGATCGACTGCTGTCACGCCGCCGGAGTGACGCATCTGTGCGGTCCAATGCACTCGGCCCTCGGCAGCTTCTCCGGCCAAGGCCCGACAACCGACGAGTGGAATCGAGCGAAAGAGATTCTCACCAAGGCCGCTGACCACGCGAAGCAAGCGAACGTCACGCTGGTCGTCGAGTACCTCAATCGCTTCGAGTGCTACTTCCTGACCTGCGCAGCCGACGCCGGCCGCTTCTGCCGCGAGGTCAACCACTCGCACTGCAAGACGATGTACGACACGTTCCACGCGAACATCGAAGAGAAGTCGATCACCGGCGCGATCAAGAGCTACTCTGACCAATTCGTCCACGTCCACATTTCTGAGAACGACCGTTCGACACCGGGTGAGGGTGGCGTCAATTGGGACGAAACCTTCAAGGCTCTCAAAGAGGTCAAGTACGACGGCTGGTTCGTCGTCGAAGCCTTCGGTCTTTCGCTCCCCGCACTCGCCGCCGCGACGAAAATCTGGCGGAGAATGTTCACCGACGAACTGACGCTGGCCACGAACGCACTGAAGTTCATGAAGACGCGCTGGGAAGCGTGAACGTCTGGCAGACTTGCCATTGCTTCCAACAGGCTGCTGAGACGTTTCGAATAAAGGAGACTTTGAAATGACGACGCTATTGGAAAGAGCCTTCTCAGAAGCTGCGAAGCTGACAGATCT
>JAYVQJ010000689.1:0-1632 GCA_043777235.1 Planctomycetia bacterium | reverse complement strand
ATCTTCGGCGTGCGGCCGAACTCGCCCAGGGCTGTGACAATCGTCGTGCTCAGCAGGCCGCGTTCTTCGAGGTCTTCGATCAGCGTCGCGACCGAGTTGTCCCATTCCGGCAGACGCTTCGAACAAGCGGCGAACAAGTCCGCGTGATGATCCCAGCCGCCGTCGTTGATCGTGACGAACGGAACTCCCGCCTCGATCAATCGCCGAGCCAGCAGTAGTCGTTGACCGAACGAATTGCGGCCGTAGCGAGCACGCACGGCATCCGGCTCTTTGTGAATGTCGAACGCCGCCTGCGCGGCGGGAGACGTCACGAGGTCGTAGCCTTGCCGGTAGTACTCATCGAGTGCCAGCGCCGGATCGCCCGCCGCCTTCTCGTTGAGTCGCGGCAACGCATCGACCAACTTCCGGAGATCGGCGCGATGATGAAACTTGTCGTCAGTCAATCCCTTCGGCAACGCGACATCGCGAACTCGGAAGTTCGCCCCATTCGGATCGTCACCGACCACGAACGGAGCATGTTTGGCCGGAAGAAAATTCGGACCACCCGATCGCGTCATCGACGGGATCGAGAAGTACGCCGGCAAACCATTCGGCTTGCCAAGTTCATGCGACGCGACTGAGCCCATGCTCGGATGAAAACTGACGAACGCACCGCAGCCCACCGGAATGCGTGGCGGAGCACCGGTCATCATGTAGTGATTGCCGGCTCCGTGATTGTTTTGATCGTGCCGGATCGAGCGGATCATCGCGAACTTGTCGGAGATGCTCGCCAGCCGCTGCATGTGCTCGGAGTAATGCACCCCCGGCTGCTTTGTCGCGACGGTGTCGAACTCTCCCCGAATTTCCGCCGGAGCGTTCGGTTTTGGATCGAACGTCTCGAAGTGCGTCGGACCTCCATCCATCCAGATCAGAATGCAGCCCTTGGCCTTTGCCGCGATCGGGGCTGAATCGTCCGCGTTCGCTCGCGCCGCTAAGGCCGGCACGAACCCGGTTCCCAGCCAGCCACCAAGACCGAGCTTCAAGCAATCACGTCGCGAGAACCCTTCGCAGTTCAGTCGGCGAGCCATCAAAAGTTCCTTTTTTCGGCAGGACGAAGTCAGGCAGGACGGACAGAATAGCCGGGAAATCGGCGACGCAACAGGCAAACTTGATTGATATTCCGCCAAGCACGCGGCTCGCGCGCCGTTCATTCCGGCGAGCGCACAGTAAACACATCAAACCCACCTTCGCGGTTTGAAACGAACCCGATGCGACCGTCAGGAGTCCATGTCGGAAAGTTGTCGATCGCCTCGTGTCGAGAAACATTGATCGCCGGACCGTCGAGCGACTGCGCATAGATTTCCAAGTTACCGTCTCGGTTCGATGTGAACGCGATTCGACGGCCATCGGGCGACCATGCCGGATAATCATCCAGTCCTTTGCTGTGAGTCAGTCGGCGCAGGTTCGAGCCATCAGGATCGATGAGCGCAATTTCCATGTCCCCCCAACGGCCGGTCGCGAAGGCAATCGTCTTGCCATCGGGAGACCAACTCGGATGCGCGTCGATCGCGGCATCAGTCGTCAGTCGTTGCCAATCTCCACCTGCCACGTCCGCGACGTATAACTCTTGATTGCCATGCCGAGTCGATGTGA
>JAYVQJ010000688.1:0-1636 GCA_043777235.1 Planctomycetia bacterium | reverse complement strand
CGAGCGTTGTCGGATGGCGACCAGAATCGCCTCGTACAGGAAGCGCTGAATCAAATGGGATCGAAGACTTAATTCGATCAACCAAACAGGGAACCGCTAATCGGCACTAATTGACGCTAATCAGAACAACGCCTTGAGTTTGATTAGCGAAGATTAGCGCGAATTAGTGGTCAAGTCTTTGAGGGTTCCATGTCAGAGCCGCTGAAAACGAAAATCGCGAGCGTGATGGAAGACCCGAGTGCGATGCACATCGCGCGGGTTTATGCCAAATCGTTTCTCGATGCGGCCACGAACACAGTCGGCGTCGAGGCGGCTCTCGAAGAGGGGCAGTCGTTTGTCGATGACGTGCTGGCGAAGAATGCGGAGTTCGAGCGGTTGTTGGTTTCGCCGACGATCAATCGCGATGACAAGCTCAAGCTGATTGAGCGAGTTGTTGCGGGACGCGGCTCAGAGTTCTTCACAAGTTTTCTGAAAGTGTTGGCCCGGCATGATCGGCTCGATCTGTTGCCGAACATTTTGCAGGTGGCGCGGATTCAGAACGAGCGGTCGTCGGGGCGCAAGCGAGTCTCGGTCAAGACGGCCAAGCCGCTGTCGGATGAGTCTCGGCAGGCGATCAGTGACCGGCTGAAGGCGACGTTTGCTTTTGAACCGATTCTTGAAGCGGAGACCGACCCGTCGCTGATCGGCGGCATGGTCATCCGCGTGGACGATACCGTTTATGACAGTTCGCTGCGGACTCGGCTGAAACAGCTCAGAGCACGCTTGCGCGAGAGGAGCCTCCATGAAATTCAAACCGGACGAAATCGCTTCAGTCATCCAGAAGGAGATTGAAGACTTTCGCGGCCAGATTGAAACGGCCGAAGTCGGTCGCGTGCTTGCAGTCGGCGACGGCATCGCTCGATGCTATGGCCTGTCGTCGGCGATGTCCGGCGAATTGGTCGAGTTCTCGACCGGCGTGCGCGGACAGGTCTTCAACCTGGAAGAGAACTCCGTCGGCGTCATTATCCTTGGCGATTACTTGAAGATCGCCGAAGGGGATGAGGTCCGCACGACGGGGACGTTGCTCTCGGTGCCGACCGGCGACGCCCTCATCGGCCGAGTCGTCGATCCGCTGGGCAACCCGCTCGACGGCAAAGGCCCGATCATGGCCACTTCGAGCCGGCCGGTCGAATACGCGGCTCCGGGTATCGCCGGCCGTCAGCCTGTGAAGCAGCCGATGCAGACGGGCATCAAGGCTGTGGACTCGATGACGCCGATCGGACGCGGTCAGCGAGAACTCATCATCGGCGACCGCAAGACCGGCAAGACGGCGGTCGCGATCGACACGATCATCAATCAAAAGGGTGGCGACGTCATCTGCGTGTACGTCGCTTGCGGTCAGCGAGCCTCCAACGTCGCGGCGGTTTACGAACGGCTCAAAGAAGCCGGTGCGATGGACTACACGATCATCGTCTCCTCGACGAGTTCCGATCCCGCTCCGTTGCAGTACATCGCTCCGTACTCCGGCTGTGCGATGGCCGAACACTTCACTTATCAAGGCAAGCACACGCTGGTCGTGTATGACGATCTGACACGGCAAGCTCAAGCGTATCGCCAGTTGTCGCTGTTGGTGCGACGTCCGCCCGGTCGCGAGGCG
>JAYVQJ010000687.1:0-6266 GCA_043777235.1 Planctomycetia bacterium | reverse complement strand
GCGGCTAATTCTGGGACTTCGTATAAGTCAGCCTAGGTGCTAGTCGCCTGCCGGAGATTGGAACCGGTCAGGTAAGACGTTCTCTGTCGCTGTGTGGCAGCGGGCATTACGGCCGATCGCCTTTCGTGTTCCTCACTGTTGCGAGCAGATCGCGGATGCGTGTGTGGTTGGTCCGGGTTTGTCGCACGACAAGTGATCGCGTCGGCAAGTTGCCGCGAACCGTGCCTGGAGCGCCTTTGACCTCCCATGAGTTCGGATCAACCATGCTCATCAGCATGTCGCACAGGTTGGAGAGGTCGCCCGACGGATCGTTGTCTTGCCAGATCAAGTCGGGCACAGGATAGGTCAAGACGACCAACTCTCCTTCGGCTCGTTGCTGACTGGTGATTCTCAGAACCTCGTTCTTGACGACGTAATTGAGTTGCAGCGGTTCAAGCAACAGCCTCAGCGCCGTCGAGATGCGAACTTGAGCCACGTCGACGCTCACGGGAGTCATTAGGGTCGCGCCGACTTCGCTCAGGCCAGATTCATCGAGCACGATGTTGAAGTCGGCCAGCTTCGCAATGTGCGTAATCGTTTGCTTGAGCGGAGCATTCTCGAAGTGCAATGTGACCTTGGTTTGCAATCTCTCAGTGATCCGTTGCTCTTCTTGGGAAAGATGCGACATCGCGGCCGCTTCTTTCGCGGACTTACCGATTTGCTTGGTCTTTCGCAGTAAGTTCAGGAACGCGGTCAACTCATCGTGAACGTCAGCCGTATGTCGAACGATGAGCGACTTGGTGGCTCCGTCACAATGAATCTTCGGTGCGAACGCGTTTGGGTCGATCCAAGTCTTCTCGCCGCGAACAGTGACCATGATGAGGTTGCGCAAACCACTCAACGCATCGTAAACGTTACCCGCTTCCATTAAATCGGCCACGGGATATGCCACCACGATGGGCGGCCCGGCCGCTCGCTCGCGACTGGTGATTTTCAACACTTCGCCGTCGAACAGATGACCGAGCTTCAGCGGTTCGAGCACGATCTGCAACGCGCTCCGCAGCTTGAATCCTTTGAGCGTTGCCGAGACGCGCGTGTCCGGTGTGACTCCGGCCGCTTCCAGTCCTTGCTTGTCGAGCACGATGTTGACGTCCGCGCTGGCCGCAAGCTGTTGAATGACTTTCCGCAACGGTAAGTCGGTCGCTTCCAATTCCACGACCGCGTCCAGCTTGGCCGCAGCCTCACGCTCAGATTCGTTGACGCCGACAGGCAACGAATCCTGCGAAGCGAGACTGGCACGCGTCCAGTCCGGATTGTGAATTGGCAAGTTGTATGACGCCCGCCGTTTCTCTTCGTCAGCCATGCGGCGCGCAAAAATCGCTTTCCACCGCATTGACTCCGCCAGCGAGCTATTCGGCTCAAGCTCTTTGGCTTGTTTGGCGATGGCCTCGGCTTCCGCGAAACGTCGCTGGCCGATCAACTCATTGAATTGCGCAACAAGTTTGTCGAACTCAGCGGCATCGTCTTCCGATCGTTCCTGGCCGAGCGGACTCGATGCTTTGGGTGGTTCCGGCTTCTCAGGTCTCGCGGTCTGCTCGCGATCGAGTCTTTCATTCAACCGTCGCACGTCCTGCCGCAGTTCGCGAATCTCGTCGAGCAGTTTGCGGAGTTGGTCGTTCTTCTTCGACGTGTTGGCCGATGCCGGTTTCACTCGCGTAGGATGGGCACTCCTGCCCGTCCCATCGATCTTCGTCAATTCGAGCGGACGGGCAAGAGTGCCCATCCTCCGAGGTTCATCGGGAGTCAGCGGCTTCATTGGCACATAGCCTTCACCAGCAGGTAGAACCTCAGTGACCTCGATCCCATTGGCGAGTCGCGTTGTGCGGATCGAATTTTCTGACGTCGCCTCGCCCACCGCGCCGACCTTCAACCGGTTGAGCACCTTCGGAGCAAACTGCTCGGCCAGTTCGGCGATGCCGCGTGATTCCTCATCCGAGCCGACCGTGCCGCGCAGCAGCAGCGAGTTCGTCCCGACCGACGTGATCGTCACCTGAGCCGTCGGGAACTGCTCCCGAATGTGATGCTCCAACTCCCGCGTGTCGGCTTTGACGAGATAGTCACTTCGTCGGAGTATGGCGGTCGAATTGGCCTTCGAGAGATCGCTGTGAATGAGCCGTGCCATCCCCGGCCGTTGAGCGGTCACGCGGCATAACAAACGGCCGGCATCTTCCGAGTCCAAAGTGACCAGCAGCGGAGCGGACTCGGAATGACCGGCCGAACTTTTGACGGTCGGGTCCATCACCTGATTCACGAAAAAACTTTCGCCCACGAGCATTTCGATGGGACGTGGTCGAAGCGGACTCGGCAGAGCCTTGTAAAGCTCGTCGAACCAACGAAAGTCGAGCATTTCGATGTCTTCGCCAGGGATGACGCAGTAGGTCGTCGCCGTCGGGAACAAGTTCGCGAATTCTTTGTCAAACTTGGTTTCAACGACATCTTCGCCGCTCTCATTTTTCGAGTGAACGGCCATCGTCACGCGACGAGCCAGTGAATCGGGACTGGCATGTTCGATCCGAATCACTTCCAGCGGCGCGGTTCCCGACTCATCTCCCTCGGCCTTCTCCGCTGCCAAAGCCCACAGAAGCTCGACCCGTGCGGAAAGGCTTGAGCGAGTGACGGTCACCGGCGCGATCATCACTCGCTGTCCAACGTGAATGTCGGCGACCGGCCAGCGGTCATCGACGGTCAACGTGCCATCGTCATGGAACGTCGGTGCGACATTTGGCATCGATTTCTGATTGACGCGAGGTTGCGAGTTCGACTCGGCAGCCTGGACGCGACTTGATGGTGACTCGGTCTGACGCTGCTTGGCGGTCTCCTCCGCAGCCGGAAGGCCGGGGTCGTACACCCGACCCCTCGCGTTGGCCTTCGTCGCACGACTGACCGCTTCGGCGGCAACCGGCGTTGGGTGTTGTTTGCCATCATCCGCCGGTTTCACTTCCACTTTGAGTTGCACGAACTGCGTGAGGTCCGTTTCCGTCGTGCCGTTGGCGAGCAACAGGTATTGGCCGGACTTGAGTTTCATGGCGACATTCATCCTGCGCACATTCAATCCGGGGACTTCAATGCCGCTCACGACGACACTGTGCTCGCGGTTGAGCGTGGATACTTCGACCTGCACGCCGAGCGCGATTTGGCCGTCGGCTTCGATCCGCGGCCGCGCGGTCAACTTCGTCCCGAACTCTCGAAAGACGACGTTCGTACCGACTTCGCCTTGGCCTTTGGGCGTCGGAATCGGGAATTCGCCTCCCGAATGAAACGTGGCCTGCTGGTTCTCCAACGTCACGATCGTCGGTGATGCCACTCGCTTGAACGCCAACCCGATCTGGCTGTTCTCCAAGTCGAGCGACAACGGTTCGTCACGAACCGCATGGCTCTCAGTGAGTTTGAACCCGTTCGCCTTCAACAACTCCGCCACCGGCGACTTGGACTTCTCCGCCAGCTTCACCAACTTGGCCGGATCGACTTCGTAGATCACGGCCTCGATTTGAATCTGTTGCAGTGCCGGCTGGGCGATGGAAACCGATTTGGCTCGATGCTGCGAATCACCGTTATCGATCACAACTTGATTGCCCTCCGCCGAGAGCTTGGTGGCCGATTGCTTGGGCTGCGGCGCGGGATTGCGAAGCGATTGCAAGAGTGCTTTCGATTTGTCGTCGGCTGATTTGGCAACATCCGGGTTCGCAAACAGCGACGGTTGGACCTCGATCAGCCGAGTTGTTTCCGGACCCGATTGTCGAGCGACGAGCAGGTACTCACCGAGTTTCATTTTCGAAGAAAGCTGAAATCCTCGCTGATCAATGAATTGGCCGGATGGTTCGCCGGGGACCGAATTGTGATCTAGCTCACCGTGAGTGAAGTCCAACACCAGCGAGACCTGATCGTGATCCAACAAACGCGCCAAGACCTTCAGCTTCAGACCAAACTCCAGGAAATGAGTAACCTCGGGATCACCTGCTCGCGGGACGAACACGGGGACTTCGCCGCCACTCAACATCGTGGCTTCACGGCCGGAGGTCACAACGAGTTCAGGCTCAGCCAGCGTCTTGCACGCTGACCGGATGTCGTGGCCAAGTAGAGTCATGGGCAGCGGCTCGCGTCGAACAGCAGTCGCTCGCAATGGCACCGGCTTCGGGACGACGGCCTTGTCACTCACCGCTGAGAGCAACTCGCCCACCGCATCACCGATCGCCGCAGAAATCGGATCGGGCGTTGAGATCAATCCACTGGCTTTGAGAAACTCACGCACTCCAAGCTCGGACTTCGTCAACGCCTTCAGCTTGACGTGATCCACTTCTCGAACCGTCATCTTGATCTGAATCTGCGAGGCTTCACGATCCGCCGCGCGATCCACCGGCATCGGCTGAGCCTGTAAGACCGCTGCGAACAACAGCGAAAATGCTCCCACGATCCACAACGACTGCGAACACTTCCTGAGTGACATGGCGAATCCTTTCGGGAGTGATTTCCTGGAGTGCTCCGGCTTGACGGAGCCCTCCATTCCAGGAAGGCATCGCGCCGGAGCGGCAAGTCGTTTTCCTCAGCGAGTCGATTCGTGATTTCGGGTGTTGTTGATTCTTGAATGGAGGGCTGCGTCGAGCCGCAGCACTCCAGGGAGGCGTTCGCCAATGTGTCGCTCGCGGTCCCGAAGCTGTTCCAGCGTGTCGATCGCGCTGGCATCGCCACTGCTCAGAGCAAGCTGTTCGGCTCGTTGCAGGTCGCTGCGCAGCGCGTCGAGTTCGGCTTCGATGTCCGAGATCAACTCGGCGTCCGGTTCAGCGGCGATGGCGGGAGGCGGCGCGACGTTCGGCAGCGGGATGACCAAAGCTACGATGAGCGCCGCCGCGATCACCGAACCGCTCAGCAACCAACGGCGAGTTCGCTGCGACCACGGATCAACGACCGGATCGGCGACGAGTCGTTCGATCCGAATCCGCAAACTCGACGGCGATCCGACCGCTGCGAGCGCATCGGCCAGCGAGACTCCCGTCAGCCGATGCTCGGCCAATGCCGTCAGACAGCGAGCCAATGTCAGCCGCTCGACGCCGCGATCCACGGCCCACGAGTCGCACAAACATTCCGCCGCCGCCGTCCACTCGCGCCGAGCGATCCGGTTCAGCGGCTGAAACGCGAACACCGTCGTCAGCATGCGACCCATCAACAGCCACCACACATCGCCGCGCGCGAGGTGCCCCAACTCGTGAGCCAACACCGCTCGCAATTCGTCGCGTGGCAGAGACTCACAGCTCGGAGGCAACACGATGGTCGGTCGCCAGATGCCGAACGCGGCCGGTTCGGAGAAGCCGGGGGCGATCAGCAACCGCACTCGCTTCGACACCGCGAACTCGCGCAACAACTCCGCCGCACGACCGTGATGAAGTCGGCGAGCCGTTCGCCATCGCCAGCGAAACAAAACCGACCGCAGCACCAACCACGCCAAGCCAATCCACATCCAACCGCACAACATCCGCGACAAGACGTGCCACACTGGCTGCCAATCGATTGTGGCCCTCACCGCTCCGCGTGATGAGCCTTCTGTCCTTGGGCGATCAATCACAATTTGGTGCTCAATCGCGAAAGGCTCGTCACGCGGAGCGGTGACGGCCACATTGGTCTGAGCCAACGGCTCGGTCGATTCGACTCCTATCGAACTCGCGGCAACCAGAGGATCGTAGGTCGTAGAATCGCCATCCTGCGGCGTTTCGTCCATCAGCCGGAACGCGCTAGCGTCCGGTTCAAGTGGTGAATCCAAACCCGACACTAGCGCGTTCCGGCTGATCGGCTCTGCCGCTTCTGAAGCAGTCGTAGCCCTGTCGCTCCGCGACAGGACCGCCGAGCGTTCAACACGCTCGGAATCTAGGAAAACTTCGACTGTTGATTCGCGCTCGGCTTTCCTGTCGCGGAGCGACAGGGCTACACACGATGCGGTCAACACGGGTAGCACGGCCGCGAGTTTCCACAGTCGCTCGCGCACGATTGGGCTGCGCGGCCGAGCGACCTTTGTCACGCTCCACGCGACCGCCAGCAACAACGTCGAGTGCAGCCCATAGGCCAGCAAGAACCCTGCCATCATTCGGCCCCTTTCAGTTCTTGTTCTTTCTTGCGGATCAGCCGCTTGATCTCCGCGAGGTCATCGGCCGATACATCCACGCCGTCGAGCAAACAGCACACGAGATCGCCAACGTCGCCGGCAAACAGCCGCTCGGCGAGATCAGTCAACATGCGCC
>JAYVQJ010000686.1:0-1639 GCA_043777235.1 Planctomycetia bacterium | reverse complement strand
CCGAGTACGGACATTCGGAGGCATCGTTGGTTCCGGCAACTTGCCGATCATCTCAGCGTAGACGAACTGCCGCAGTTCGTCGGCAGTCGTGACCCAGTTCGCGACAGAATCCCGTTTGGCCTTCGACCAAAGTTGATCGCGCACCTTCGAGCTGAGCCGCAGCAGGCTCTGCGTGAAGACGGTCATCTCTTTGATCTGACTCTGCTGCCGTGCGGTTGCGTCGGCGAAGACTTTCACGTCGGACAACTCTTTGCCGGCCGCTGCGAGCTGCGCGATTCCCAAGTTCTTGACGAACTCCGTCAACACGACATCGGTGCCGACCGGGCCGTCCCCTTCGCCGCTGGATCGGAAGAAGAGCTTTTCGCCCGCCTTGAGCTTCTCGAAGTGCAGCTTGGTTCGATCGACTTCCAACCGCACGGAGGCGAGTGTCGCCGTTTGAATCTTGCCGGGAGCCGCACCGCCTCGACGTCCCTGCTTCGGAGCCGCCGGGCCTTTCGATTCGGGGATGCCCGCCGCTTCGATGACCAGCGCCCGCGGCGCGATCAAGCTGGCGATTTCCGCGTCGCCGAATTCGGTGAGCAACGCCCAGACGTTTCGATAGATCGGCTCTTCCCAAACCGCTTCTCGCTGCTGGAAGTAACCGGAAACCAGCACCGCGTCGATGCGCGGATCGGCCGCGCCGGAATACAACGCCAACAAACCTCCTTCGCCGACACCGGCCACTCCGATCGGCAAGTCTCGTTTGTCGGTCTCGTTTAGCCGAGTAAAGAGATCGACGGCCGCGAGCACCTTTTGGACTTCATAGCCGATGACGTGCCGGCCCATCTCGAAGGCCATGCGATAGACGTATTCGCGATGCGGTTGATTCGTGAAGGCGACATACGGACTGCCTGAAAACGTGTCGTCGCGGCTGATGAGCATCGGCACGAGCACTTGCACGCCGTTCTCGGCGAGTCGCTTCGGAACCAGCGACTTTGCATCTCCTTCGGCCACCAGTCCCGCGAATTGTTCGGGAGTCCAATCAGCATCTGGCAGGACAACCGCGCGCGCTTTGACTTCTTTGGTCGGCTGCAACAGCAGTCCTTCAGCGGTCACGCCCGCGAGAACTTGCCAGCGCACGGCATGAACGTCGAAGCCGTCGCCGCTGGCGACTTTCGAACCGTGCTCGGTCGTCACCAGAAATTCGATCACCGAATTGGCGACTCGCGGATCGACCGCGCCGATGTTTGTGAGGAACCGCTGTCGGTTCGCTGCGACGCTCTTTGAATAGGCTTCTGCTGAAGAATAGTCGCGCTTCCACATCGCTTCGCGGCGTTTCGGAGACTCTTCCAGTTCACGCAACGCGAACTTGTCGATGCCGTTGACCATCACAACGTCGAGCGGGTCAGTCATCACCAGCTTTTGCGTTCCCGGAATTTGATCCGGCTCATCAGCCCAACCGATCGCTCCGCAAGCGAGAGTGCCCCACAAAAGAATCGCGATCGTCCGTCTGCTATTGCGCGCCAGTTGCCGTTTCATGGTGCCCTCATGGAAGGTGTGACTCATACCGATCGCAGAAAATAACGGCGCTGTGTGAAGCGCTCGGCTCATCACGCGGAGCGATGATGGCTACGTAGCCGTCACCGCTCCGCGTGACGAG
>JAYVQJ010000685.1:0-1639 GCA_043777235.1 Planctomycetia bacterium | reverse complement strand
AGGATTACTACGCGCTGGCCGGCGTCTTCGCCAGTAGTCAGTATCGCGAAGCACCGCTCGCGGCAGACGACGTTGTGCGGCAATACGACGAGCGGGCGAAGGCGCTCAAAGATTTCGAGAAGAAGCTGGCCGACACTCAAACGGACGAAGCTCGCAAGTTCGGCGAGTCGCTGGCTCCGCAAGTCGCGAAGTACGTCGCCGGTGTTTGGACGCTGCAACAGCGGCGGAAGAGCGAGCCGAAGTTCGCGACGGCGAAGGTCTCCGAAGAATTCGGCCTCAGCGAATTCGTCTTGGACCGGTGGGTTCAATTCCTCTCGCTCGACAACGTGCGGCAACGCGCGTCGCTCGCAGTGTTGAAGCCGGTCTTCGATGAGCAAGCCGATAAGGGCGATCTCTCGAACGATAATGCCGCTCGAACGGCGATCGAAGCCACAGCGGCAACGTTGCAGGAGAAGTTTATCGCAGCGCTGCGAACTCGCGATGAACTCGAAACGGAGTACGCTCGCAAACTGGCCGAAGCGGCGGAGGCCGAGAAGAGCAAAGTCGCAAAGCCGAAACTCGATCAGCCGTTGGCCGACTTGATCAAAGACTTCGTCACCGACAACAAAGCTCCGTTGCTGATTCCAAAAGATCGCTTCGACAAGCTATTGCCGGAATCGAGCAAGACTTTGCTTGCCGCGATGCAGAAAGAACTGGAGCAGCTCAAGCAAGGATTGGGAACGAAATATCCAGTCGCTCACAGTTTGACCGAGAGCAAGCCGACCGACGTGAAGGTGCATCTGCGAGGCAATCACAAGGACTTGGGTGACGAGGTTCCGCGACGATTCCTCTCGATCCTCAGCCCAAACGAAGCGGTTCCGTTTCGCGAAGGGAGCGGGCGAATCGAATTGGCAAAGGCGATCGCCGATCCTGCGAATCCGCTGACGGCGCGCGTGATGGTCAATCGCGTTTGGCAACATCACTTCGGGCGGGGCTTAGTTGGTACACCCAGCAACTTCGGATTGCTGGGTGAACAACCGACGCATCCCGAATTGCTCGATCATCTCGCCGCGAAGTTCGTCGCATCCGGTTGGTCGCTCAAGCAACTGCATCGCGAGATCATGCTGTCGGCAACGTACCGGATGGAGTCGAGAGCTGAGAGTCGAGAGTCGAGAGGAAACGCCGTTTCAGAACTCACGTCTCTCGACTCACGTCTCTCGACTGACCCCGACAATCGTTTGCTCTGGCGACAGAATCGGCGGCGATTGGATATCGAAACGTGGCGTGACTCGGTGCTAGCGGTCTGCGGAAATCTCGATCGGACTCAAGGCGGGCCGTCGAGCAATTTGAATGACGGCAACAACCGCCGGCGCACGCTGTATGCCGCCATCAGCCGTCACGATCTGAATAGCACGTTGCGATTGTTTGATTTCCCAGATCCGAACCTCACCAGCGAGAAACGAGTCGTCACGACCGTGCCGATGCAACAATTGTTTGTGCTCAACAGCGACTTCATCGTGCGTCAGGCGAAAGCGCTGGCCACGCAACTCAACTCCGACAAGTTGACCGAAGATGCCTCGCGGATCGAGTTGGCCTATCGCCTGCTCTTCCAACGGCCGCCCAGCGAGAACGAAAAAACTTTAGGAATACGATTCCTGCA
>JAYVQJ010000684.1:0-6282 GCA_043777235.1 Planctomycetia bacterium | reverse complement strand
TCGCCTACTTTTCTCTGCGGGTCTACTTAGACTGCCGCGCACATTTCGAGCCTCGGCCCATCCTCGCGAACCAAGTCTTTGACGTTATGAACGGATTGCTTCTCAACGACACGGCGCGGCGGCCTCCTTTCGCTGGAATCACGGCGATCCTGTGCGGCGGGAGTTTGCTGATCGGACTTCAGCGTTACTCGTGGTTCTCCAATCGTTGGATTGGATTCAATCGCTGGGTATTGATCACGATGGCCGGCGGGTTGTTTTTGTGGGGTCTCAAGCAAGCGTTTCAATGGACTCGCTCAAACCAAGTTGTGAAACGCCGGCCGGTTTGGAATCGGAACCGGATGGCAATCACCCGCGAAGGGATTGCCTACATCACGGTCATGAGCGTTATGTTTCTCGGCGCGATCATCGGGCGGACGAACATGTTGATGTTCGTGTTCGCGATGATGATTGGTCCGTGGGTGCTCAACGGTTGGATCGCCTTTTCGATGTTGCGGCGAATGCACGCGAAGCGCGTCTTGCCGCATCGTGTGATGGCCGGCGATCTGGTTTCGGTCGAGATTGAAGTCTCGAATCGCAAATGGTGGTTGAGCTCGTGGTTGTTGGTGGCGAAAGACCAAGTCGCCCACGTTCGCGATCGCTTTCAGGCGGCGACTTTGTTCGTGCGAGTTCCGTCGGGACAAAGCCGGCGCAGCGATTACTTCGTGCGATTCAGTCAGCGCGGTGAATACTCCTTTGGCCCACTCGAACTGACGACGCATTTCCCTCTGGGGTTGGTCGAACGAGGATTGCTGTTCAACGACTTCGCGACGCTGACCGTGCATCCGCGAGTCGGCCGAATGACTGCGCGCTGGCGAAGCGATCTGTGGAACGCGACAGAACTCTCCGAGCAGCGGCAGATGCGAGCGGGACTCTTCGACGACGAGTTCCATCGCATTCGCGAGTACCGCGCCGGCGACAATCCGAAAGCGATTCATTGGCGCACGACCGCTCGGAGCGGTGAGTTGATGGTTCGTGAGTATCAACAGGCTCGCGACCGTGATCTCGTGTTGCTCGTCGAGTTGTGGCAGCCCGCGCATCCGAACGCCGCAGACTTGGACCGCATCGAGTTGGCGATCAGCTTCGCGGCGACGGTCTTGCATGAGAACCTGCGGCAGTCGCGTGAAGCTCGGCTGCGCATGATCGTGGTCGGTTCGAAGACGTTTGTTTGGGATCATCTTTCGAGCCTCGAAGTCGCACTGGATCATCTCGCCGTGGCGGCGGCTTCGGTGAGTGCTGATGTCCGGCCAGTGCTGGATGAGACGATGCAGCGGATCTCCGCCAGTTCGCGAGTCGTCGTCGTGTCGGCTCGGCCGCGTGACGAATTACTGAAGCGCACAATGGGCGTGGCCGAGCCAGTCGAGTTGCTCTACTTATCGTCCGAGACTCAAGATTTGTCGCCGTACTTCGTGCTGGAGGGGCTGGCATGACGACGGCTCTGCAAGTCGGTTTGTACGGCTTGGTGATATTGGCCAGCGGTATGTTGGCGCTCGCCGAAGGTGCCGCGTTTCCCGATCTCTTCACGATACCGTTGACGCTCTTGGCTTTGTTCGTGACGGAGCGTTGGAAGCTGTTTCATCTCCGAGTCCGTTGGGCCAACGTGCTCGGCTTGGCGGCGTTTGGACTGGCTGGATGGGAACTGAGTAGCGGACTGATCGAAGCTCGTTTGTTGTCGCTGGCGCACTTGTTGGTGTACTTGACGTGGATCGTGCTGTTCATGGCCAAGACGACTCGCATGTCTTGGAACTTGTGTTTGCTGTCGGTGTTGCACGTCGCGGTCGGAGCCGTGTTGACGTCATCAGGTCTCTTCGGATTGTTGTGCGTTGTATTCCTAGTCGCGGCCCTTTGGACCTTGACCGTCTTCACGCTGAGTCGGACTCGGCAGCGTTACGCCGAAGAAGACGGCGTGCTGTTGGGGACACACAAAGCAGTTGAAGTCACCGCTCAACCGAGCGCATCGGACGTCGCGGAAAGCTTCCTCTGGAATCAGCGCAGCCGTCCGATCAACACAGTGCAAATTGATCCGCACATGCGTTGGATCAGTGGTCCGCTGGTCACGGGAGTGTTGGCGAATGTGCTGCTCTCGTCGTTTGTCGGGATGTTGTTCTTCGCGTTCACGCCTCGGATTTGGGTCGGCAATTTTTCGGCGTTTGGAGAAGCTCCCGATCAGCCGCTGCGAGTTTTGCAGAGCGGCTTCTCCGAGGAAGTGCAGCTCGGCGACATCGGTCAGATTCTCGAAGGAACCAACACGGTGCTGGAGGTGCGGATGTTCGATCAGGCGAGCAACCAGCCGATCGACATCGTGGCCACGGCCACTCAGATGGGATTCGACGAGCCGTTGTTTCGCGGCGCGGTCATGGGGGAATACGAAAAAGGGAAATGGCGTGTCGGCACAACCGGGCGAAATGACGGGCCGCGAGTCGTCCCATTAACTCCCGCCGTCAACAGTATTCGGCAAGAGCTTCGGATCGAGCCGATGGACTCTGGCATCTTGTTCGCCATGCCGCAGCACATGGCCGGGACGATCGAGCATCGCCTGCCGCTGATCACCGAACGCCGAGTCACCGCCGTGCTCTATCGTGACGAAGGTGTCTCCGGCCGCGAGCGACTGCAATACAAAATTTATTCAGAGAGACCTCGGCCCGAAGCGGACGACCCGTTCCCGCGCGGCACCTATGTCAATTCGGTGTATCCCGGCGAGATCGACTACTACCGCGCGCTACCGCAGGGGCTCGATCGGCTGCAAGAACTGGCGAAGCAGATCGCGAATCCACCCGACGCTCCGAATTTGACTCAGGCCGACAAGGCGCGGCGGATTTTGCATTACCTGCGAGACTCCGGTGAGTTCGGCTACACGCTCGACATGTCCGTCAACGATCCGTCGATCGACGCGGTCGAGGATTTCCTGTTCAACCGCAAGGAAGGTCATTGCGAATACTTCGCCTCGGCGCTCGGCTTGATGCTGCGAGCGGTCGACATCCCCGCTCGCATGGTCAGCGGTTTCAAAGGAGGAGACCAAAATCAGAGCACCGGATACTTCGTCGTGCAGGGCCGGCACGCTCACGTTTGGGTCGAAGCGTTGCTCAATGGCCGCTGGCGAGTCCTTGATGCGACCCCCGCCAGCCGATCCGACAGCGTCAAATCGTTAGCTCCGAAATTCAGTCTGTTCGGCACATTGGCGGAATACTTCTCGGACCTTTGGTCGCATCACATCGTCGGCATGTCGTTCAACGATCAGAACAGCAATCTCTACACGCCGCTCAAAGAGTTGGGAACGAAAGCCTGGGATGATCTTCAATCCAGCATTGAAAATGTCGTCAAGGGAGACACCTCATTCAGCAAATCCGCGCAGAAGGGTTTGCTGTTCGCTGGTGGAACCTTCGCAATCATGTTGACCTTGATCGTTGTGACGTTGCTCCTGGCAACACGATCAAACTCTTGGAATGGGAATCGCCCCCGATGGCTGATTGGCCTGCTGAGATTCGTAACTTGGCTGCTGCCTGCGGAAAGCTCGACGAACAACGGCGACGGTCTGCGATCCCGCTGGTCAAGCTGGTGGTCGATGTTACTTCGACGCTTGCGCGGCGAGTCGGCTGAGCAGCGGATGCGCGTCGAGTTCTACGAACGATTCTTACGACTGGCACGAACCGCTGGACTCGAACCGCTGCCAGCTCAAACCGCGCGCGAGTTCGTGATCGCTTCGCAATCGACATGGTCCGAGAAGCTCATGGTCGACCATTCGCTGAGCATTCCCGCCGATGTCGTGACGCAGTTTTATCGAGTCCGTTTCGGCGGCGAATCGTTGTCGGTCGTTGAGCTGACGCAACTCGACTCACAGCTCAGTCAGTTGGAACAACACTGGCGTGACCGCAACAAGCGACATTGAGGAACGTCCGCGATGACTCTCTCCGTCGACCAACTCGATCTCGCTGTCACGGAAGCCGCAGCCGCCGTCCGCACGCGCTGGAGCGTACTTCCACGAGCGGCCATTATCCTCGGCACCGGGCTCGGTTCACTGGCCGAGCACATCACCGTCGAGGCCGAGTGGAACTATCGCGACCTGCCGCACTTCGCCCGCTCGACCGCCGACGGGCATCGCGGCCGACTGCTCGCCGGACGCTTGGCGGACGTCCCGATTCTCGCGATGGATGGCCGCTTCCACGCCTACGAAGATTATTCGTTTCAACAGATCACGTTTCCCGTGCGAGTCCTCGCAGAACTCGGCGCATCGTTCTTGATCGTGTCGAACGCCAGCGGCGGCTTGAACCCAACTCTCAATTCCGGCGACATCCTGCTAATCGACGATCACATCAACCTGATGTTTGGTGGAGGATGGGCACTCTTGCCCGTCTCGTCCGGATTGACGGGCAAGAGTGCCCATCCTCCGGCGGTACAACCCCGATCGTTCTACGATCCACAGCTTCGTTCGCTCGCCAAGCAGATCGCGGCTTCAGAACAGATTGCATTACGACGCGGCACCTACATCGCCATGCTCGGCCCAAACTACGAAACGCGCGCCGAGTATCGTTGGCTCCAAACGCTCGGCGATGTCGTCGGCATGTCGACCGTCCCCGAAGTCCTCGTCGCCCACGAAGTCGGACTCCCCGTCGTCGCGTTCTCGATGGTCACGAACGTCTTCCGCCCCAACGACGTCCAACAAACCACCAGCGAAGAAGTCATCGCCGCCGCGTCGAACTCTGAACCAAACCTCCGTCGAATCGTCACGGGATTGTTGAAAGCGGGCGACGGGCTTCAGGCGACGGGACAGAAGATTCCGAACCCCGAAGCCCAATGCCACTGACCGTAGGACATCAACCGGCACGCGCTAGCGCATACCGGCTGATGAAACTTGACGCATTCACGACAACTTTCGGACGTTGAAGAAATTGCTGCGATCTCGGCTCAGAGTGTTTGAGTATGATCCCGAGTCAGAATTTTGCTTCGGCGTCCGTCATGTGCCAGCGCGATGATTCCAGCAGGTCCGAGGGACAGTCGCGGAGTCGCGGATGCAAATACGCCAGCAAGTGGAACTCGCTCTCGCGGCGAAGAAAGTTGCACTTCTGAAGTGCGGTCTCGATGAGCGGCGAACCGAAATACATCATCTGCACGCCGACGGCTCCCTGACTTCGGAGATGTCGGCACAGCTCGGCCAACAGCACGTCCGCAGCCTGAGCATCGACTGGCAGCAGATCGACGATTCCACCAAACGGCAGTGACTCATCCGGGTCGGGAAACAGATAGATCACCGCTCCGCGGATTTGACCGCGTTCGTCTTGAACCACGAGCGTCCGATATTCGAATTGAGGATCGCCGCCGAATCGCCAGCGCAGATATTCGCTGGACCGCTCGGTCGCGACCGAAAAATTCGCCGCCGCCGCTTGCCACAACTCATCGAATCGCGTGTCGAACGGCGGATCGAACAGCACCTTCCATCCGCGAGGCAATCGGCGAAAAGTCTCGGCCGCTCGCAGTCGCAGGCCGAGATCAACGACTGACGCGACTGCGCGGCGCGGCCATCGCGACGGAATCCATCGAGCCAATTTGTGCTCCGTGCGGAAGAGCTTGATCCAGCGAGACATCTCACCCAGATCGCGATACCCCGCGCGGCTCAGCACCGCGACGGCGTTGCGAGTGATCCCAAAAGCCAGCGGCATCTCGCTCTGATCAACATGCGACACGACCGCGCGTTGCAGCTTGACCGCCGCCAGCGCGTTGCGATGCTCCGCCGACACGTTCAGATTCGCCGCTTGCCCCGCCTCGCAAACATGCTCTCCCACTTTCATGCGCCGCAGCATCAACGAGGTGAAGCCGACACGCTCGCCAGATTCCGTCTCGACCATCCAGCACACGTTGGCCGGAAACGGCGACTGCTCGTAGCCCCAGTGATGCCACTTTTCGGCGTCCGCGCCCCACGGAAAATTCGACCGCATCAAGCGTAGCAAATCGTCTTTCACCTCGGCGGCATTCGTGGGTGCGGCAATCGTGTAATTCATGGAGTCTCCTTCGTGGCAGAAAAGTAGGAGCGCCGCCGCACGCGAGCGGCTCAAAAACGGCGTCGATCTGGACGTGGCCGATGACCACGCGATGTCAACCCGAACGACTGTTGCCGTCGTTTCGATCGCTGCGATCGGTGCGAGCCGCAAACAACTCCGATTGGCATGGCTGCCGGTCGCGAGCTACAACCCTCGCGTACTAATGCTCTGTCACATGCGATTTCTCAGGTTCAGCGAATCAGCCGGAACGCGC
>JAYVQJ010000683.1:0-6287 GCA_043777235.1 Planctomycetia bacterium | reverse complement strand
GACCGCCGGACTTCGCACCGCCAGCCACCTTCGTACGACAACGGTCGTTCATCAATTGTTGAAACCGTGGTTGCCGCGAGTCGCTGGCGCGCGAATGAAAGCCGAAGTCAATACGATCCTCGACCACACGGTTGGCCCGGAAACCTATCATCGAGATCCGAAACTTCGCCGCAACGTTTTGAATCATTTTCGAGCCAGCTTGGAACGAGTTTGTGCGTTGTCGCAACGAGCAGGTGCCCAGACGATTTTGATCCAACCCGCTTGCAACCTGCGCGACTTCAGTCCGTTTAAGTCCGAGCCGTCATCTTCGGCGAAGTCTGTCTGGATGTTCGAGCAACATCTCCGAACCGGGCGAGACGCCTTGCATCGCAACGACGTTGAGACCGCGATCCTTGAATTCAAGAGTGCCATCGCACTCGATCCGCTTCATGCCGACGCACAATTCTTAGCAGGCCAAGCGGCATTCAAGGCTGGAGACTATCCGGCTGCAAAGAAGTTCTTGGTCACGGCCAAGGATGAGGATGTCTGTCCGTTACGAGCACTCTCAGAGATCGCCCCGATTGTCGAGGAGGTCGGTCAAGCAAACCGGGTGGCTGTGATTCAATTTCCTGAATATGTCGCCGAGCGATGCCGCCGTCGACTTGGACATGACATTCCTGGATCAGAGTCGTTTGTGGACCACGTCCATCCACATCCCGAGTTGCATCTGGAATTAGCCATGCTCCTCGTGCGGCAAATGGCTTCGCTGAAACTCATTCAGATCGACCAGCCGAATGCGGTCGATCAAGCCTTTCAGAAAGAGTTGGAAGAGTGGCAACTTGCTCTAACGCCGGTGTTGAAGGCGGATGCATTCTGTTCGTTGGCGCAAGAGCTAACGTGGGGCGGAAAGATCTTCGAAGCGTTGCCGATCGCACGCGAGGCTGCGGAGTTGGACCCCAAAAATGCGTGGGTTCTCTGCCAGTATGGTCGCCTTCTTGAACGAACACAGGACGATGACGGAGCACTTGAAATCTATCAGCGAGCGATCGACATCGACCCCAACGAAGCGCTCGCACTGGAGCGACTTGGCGATGTCCTGCTTCGCCGAGGTAAGTTGCCAGAAGCTCGCGACTTTCTCCGCAAGGCCGTGACTCACCCAGCCGATCATGCCGCTCCCTTGTCGTTCAGAGTCGGAATCCGAGTGAGCTATGGTGACTGCCTCCTGCAAATGGGCGATCTTGCCGCGGCACGAGAACAGTACAATAACGCTCAACTTCTCGCCCCGGATTCTGCGCTGGTCCGTGATCGACTCTCTCGGATTTCAAAAATTCCTCGCACGCAACGGACAGGGGATCCAAAATCGCCTTCGTCTGCATCGCCGTTCAGAACTGAGTCTTCGGGGCCACAATCATCGAAGCAATCAGACGACCGACCTCCTTGACCCGTCCGACCTAGACGAGCAAGTAATGCTTGCATCGCTCTCACATTCGGGCGAGCCTTCGCTCCAATCAGATTCGCACTCCAAAGCCTGATGGGCCGATTTTATGTGGAGCGTTCAAGCCACTCGCAGAAGTTTTTGGAGCTGCGCCGGCGTCTTGCTGGCCATCGTGACACTCGGATGCGGAGCCGATCCCAAGCCCACAACGAGTATTGGCGATCCGGCAGAGAAGACACGATCAACGTCCTCGTTCCCTTTGACTCCAATTTCAAGTAGCCCGTTTCTCAATACTCGTCCTGACGTTCAATACGTCGGCTCGGCCAAGTGTGAGCGGTGCCATCAAGAGTCGCATCGCAGTTATCACGAAACAATGATGTCTCGCTCGATGGCCGAAGTGGACATCGCCAACGCTCCGACAGACAGCGACTTTCTGCACGAACGATCGGGACGGCGGTATCAAACCTATCGGCAGGACAACCAACTGCGACAACGCGAATCCTTGACCGGGATCGAGGGGAGTGACGACGTCATCCTGGCCGATTTTCCGTTGAAGTACGTCGTGGGATCGGGACATTTTTCTCGCACCTATCTGGCAGAGATCGACGGCTTCATGGTTGAAGCTCCGGCAACATGGTTCGCGGCCAAGCAAGGCTGGGATATGTCACCGGGATACGATCGACCGCTGCACGACGGCTTCGAACGCGCGATGACCGAGAACTGCTTGTCTTGCCATGCCGGTCGCATCGAGACCATTGAAGGCACCGTTCATAAATTCAAAGTTCACGAGGCCGCGATCGGCTGCGAGCGATGTCATGGCCCAGGCTCACTACACGTCGAGCGTTGGCAAGACCGCGTCCCGGCGGATCATCAGCCCAACGAGTCCGCGAAGAAGAGCATTGACCGAACGATCGTCAATCCAGCCCATCTGACTCGCCACCTGGCCGATGCGATCTGCCAACAGTGCCACCTCACATCGGATGCCCAGGTGACGGCTCGCGGACGACGCTTGAACGAATTCCGACCGGGCTTACCGTTGGAAGACTTCTTCATGTCCTATCAGGCCGTTGGTTCCGATGAGTCCATGAAAGTCGTTGGCCACTTCGACCAAATGGTGCAAAGCCGCTGCTACCGAGAGTCCAAAACGCTGACGTGTCTGACGTGTCACAATCCCCACAACACTCCGAACCGCGACGAGCAAGTCGATTACTTCCGTTCGATTTGCTTGGACTGCCATCAGTCCGCGGCTTGCCGAGTGGATTCCAAAATGCGGGCCGAAAAGTCTCCGCAGAACGACTGTGTCCAATGCCACATGCCGGCCGCCCCGACTGACATTGTCCATTTCGCATTCACGCACCACCGGATTGGAATTCACAACGACGAACCAAGTCAGAAGCAGAAGCCCCACGCCACTGTGAAGCAACTCAAACCGTGGCACGATCTCTCTCGATTGAGCGAGATCGACTCACGGCGTTCCTTGGGCCTGGCCTATTTTGATCATGGCTGCGACGGTGGCCCTGACTCGAAATACTGCTTTCAGCAATCCACTCGACTGCTGGAGGACGTCTATGAGCACGGTCTTCGAGAGGGAAATGTGACGTCAGCACTCAGCCAGATGCTCAGCCAATCCCAGCGATCCAGCGCGGCACGTTACGCGAGCGAGGCTCTCGAAGACCCTGACATCCTGGCCGTATCGAAAGTCCAAGCCTTGTATGTCTTGGCCGCAGATCTTTACCAAAACGGTCGTCCGAAGCAGGCCTTCGAGTCGGCGACTGAACTCACTCGTCTGCGACGCGCAGCCGCCGATTGGGCGTTATTGGGGTACTGCGAACAGTCGCTCGGCCATTCAGACGCTGCCATTGCTGCCTTTGAAAAGTCCGCCGAAATCAATCCCAGGCTGTTGCCCATCCATCGTGAACTCGTTCGGCTGTATCAAGCAAATGGTGATTCCGACAAAGCAGATCGCCAAAGGCGAATCGGCGAGCGTCTGCATAAAGTCACGAGAAATTCAAGCACTCCGGATTAATTGGCCACGGTTGGCGAGTGTGCCGTACTGCGGGGATCGTAGGGTGGCGTCGAGTCATCGAGACCCACCGGAATGTCGCACAAGTGGTGGGTCTCGATAACTCGACCGCACCCTACGTTTTCAAACTAGCCAGCCTTGATTTAGTTGGCTTATGCGAATTTCTCTGTTTGGTCAGCACGTCGAGTTTTGCAATCGTGCCCGTTTCGACCTCAAGAACTCAAAAATTCGCTTGTACCTTCACGTTCAATTAAGGTTCGATGAACGAGACTGCGTCTGGGAAAGTTTTTTTTGGCTAGGCGATTTCTCGATCAGATCGTACCCCATTTCCCTAAACGCTTTCGCGTTTATGACTTGAAAACTTTCGGTCGGCACTTTCCAATTAGTCTTGGGTCGCTGCGTAATAACGAGTCAAATTGGAATTTATCTGGGGAGGCATCTTGTCGATGAATTCATTTCGAGCTTTTTCATGCCTGATTCCCGCCCTGTTGTGTTTCGTCGGGTGTGGCGGAAGCGACGGGCCGGCGGTACATCCGGTCAAAGGGAAGGTCACTTTTTCGGGGGAGGCACTTGGCGGGTATCGCATCTCGTTCGTTGACCCGAAAGGTGGAGGTGCATTTGGTGTTATCAAGGATGATGGGACTTACACGTTAGAAGTTTCAGATGGACGAAAGGGTTGCACCGCTGGAAAATTCAAGGTGGTGATTCAGCCAAACGTTGATTTGAAAGCAATGCAGGAATCCATGGCAAAAATGACAATGACTCCTGGACAAAAACAAAAGGGGCCTCCGCAGTCGGAATCAAAGATTCCGAAAGCCTTCGGGGCTGCGGCGACTTCCACGAAAGAGGTTGAAGTGAAGAGTGGTGAGAATACGATCGATATTTCGATCTAAGTGCTTTTCTCGTGACTTTACGTTTCGGAAAAAACAGTCGTTTTGAATTACTTTTTGGAACTTAAAAAAAGGGAGGAATGATGAGTACTTCAACTTTGCGGAAATCACGAATGGTTTCCGCATTCACGTTGATTGAATTGCTGGTAGTCATCGCAATCATTGCCGTGTTGATCGCGCTTTTGCTTCCAGCCGTTCAACAAGCGAGGGAGGCCGCGCGTCGTTCGCAGTGCAAGGGCAATTTGAAGCAATTGGGGTTGGCACTTCACAACTACGAATCCACTGCGAAGAGATTTCCGCTCAACCGAATGTATCGCGGCGCATACGATGGAGGACCTGGTCCCGATCCGCTGATCGGCGGGAATTCAACGGTTCAGTTTTCGCACCAGAATTATGGGAGTTTTGGATGGATGACGATGTTGTTGCCGTACATCGACCAAGCTCCGATTTACAAGCAGATTGACTACACAACCGTTGGACAAGGGACGGGGGGAGTCACATGGGCCATCGACAATCCGACAAATGCAAGGCTGCGTATGACAATCCTGCCCATCGCAATGTGTCCGAGCAATCCACAACCAGCGATCGTCACCAATCAATCAACTCAGGCCGATTCCTGGGGTGACGGAGGAATCAACGGCGGTCGAGGAGATTATGTGGGGAATATGGGCTGGATGAACGCTGGCCATCGTGATTGCTACAACGTCCCCAGTGGCAACTTCGGCGGCGAGCAGTGGTCCCATTTTAATACTCTTTCGCAAACGCCAATCAACGGAAACAACGGAGTGTTCGGAGGCCAAGGCAGTGTCGCGGTCGCCCAGATCACCGACGGGACTTCCAATACAGTGATGTTGATGGAGTCTCACCACTGGACGAACAAGTTTGACCCAGCGAGTGTGTACGGTGACGCCATGTGGTTCGGGCCTTACCAGATCCACAGCCTTAAGCCAGCGATCAACCAACAGACTCAGGACTTTCGTTGCGACGCATGGAGTAGCATTCATACGGGTGGTGCTCACTCCCTCATGGCCGATGGTTCCGTGAGATTTGTGAACCAGAATCTGCAATGGACCATTCGGAAAGCAGTTGCCACTCGTGGCCAGAATGATACTGTCGGAAACTTCTAATTTTCGGTGGTTGCAAAGTTGATAAACGTCAAACGGCCCCGGCTTGGACCTCCTCGCCGGGGCCTCTTTTCTTTGTGGACCGTCCACCGTGCAAATCACATCGCATCGATGTCTGCAACAACCGCCGTCGCGGCGGAGTACTCTCGCTTGGTTATCTTTGCCAGTAGTAATTTTGCTCCTCGGTTGCCAGGAGCCCCCGAGTCCTAGCGACGCCCCTGCAATACGCGGCGAGCCACCGACGAGCAGCGTTGTTCCTCCACGCGCGTCGAGTTCCATTGCCGGAAGCTTCCAGTCCACACTGCCGACGAAACTTGAAAAGTCGACGGCAACAAATGTCCGATTCGTGGACCGAGCATCAGAACTTGGGGTCGAACACCGTTACCAAAATGGTGCAACGGGAAACCGCCTGATGGTCGAGGCCACTGGCGCGAGTTGCGGGTGGGTTGATTTCGATCGAGACGGTTGGAGCGACCTCTATCTCCCGCAAGGTGGAACCCCCTCCGAGCGTGCTGGCCCAACACAGCCGACGGATCGCTTGTACCGCAATGTCGGAGGAACGAGTTTCGTCGACGTCACCTCGTTGTCTGGCATTGACGAGCGAGGCTACAGCCAGGGAGTCGCCGTTGGTGATTTCGATGACGATGGCTTCGACGACATCTACGTCACGAATGTCGGGCCGAATTCCTTCTTCCGAAATCAAGGAGACGGGACGTTCGAAGAGACGGCTCAACAGCTTTCGATCGCGGGAAATCTTTGGAGTAGCAGCGCAGCGTGGGCGGACATCGACCGCGACGGTGATCTGGATTTGTATGTTTGCAACTACGTCAACTTCG
>JAYVQJ010000682.1:0-6287 GCA_043777235.1 Planctomycetia bacterium | reverse complement strand
CCGAAGCGGGACTGTCTGTTCGATGGACGAAATCGGCAACGGCAATCCGCGTCGGCTCAGCCACTGCGAGTACAAGTCTGCGAGCGATTGCCAGATGTCCTCACGGCGAAAATCGGCCAACGCGCGGCGACGACCTGCCTCGCCATGTCGGTGACGCAACAAGGGATTGCGCAGGTATCCGGCCGTCACCGCCGCCAACGCTGCGGAATCTTGCAACGCAACCAGCTTTCCGGTGATCCCATCAAGGACCGCATCGAGCGTTCCGGTCGCTGTGTAACCCACAACCGGAACGCCAGCCGCGGCCGCTTCCATCGGAACGTTCGGAAAGCCTTCGCGGTACGACGGGAAGACGAAGACATCGAACAGTCCGTAATACAGCGACACGTCCTTGATCGCGCCGGTCCGAATGATCTGCGGATGCGATTGAATGCTCTGCCAAGTCTCCGTCGGCACCGGATCGCCCTCTTCCGGCCAGCCGATCAGAACGAGTCGCAGATCCGGGAACTCGACCAGCAAGCGAATGAATGCCTCATGCAAATCGACAATCCCTTTGTCGCGAGTCAATCGTCCCACGAACCCGATCACGGGAACGTCTTGCGGAATCTTCAACGAGGCTCGCAGTTGCTCGATCTGAGCGAACTGCTTGGACGAGTACTGAAAACGTTCGGCGTTGACGCCATTCGACGAGCCGTTCCGCAGCACGATCGTCTTTTCGGCCGCAACGAGTTTTCTCCGGACGAACTCTTGCCGCAGGCTGTTGCCGACGCAGACCACTTGATGAGCACAGCTTGCCGCGAGGCGTTCGGTCGTCGACAGCAATCGCTTTTTGAAACCCGAAGTCGTTTCCAGACGCAGCCCGCGCAACGTGTAGAACCGCACCGGAACGCCGGTCAGCTTCGCGGCGATCATGCCGAGCAATCCCGCTTTCGGAGTCCCCGCGTTGACGATGTCCGGCCGTAGTTGTCGCAGGATCCCGCACAGCTTCACGAGTGTCCGTACGTCGGCAGCGGGAGAGATCTCACGCTCAATCGGAATCGGAATCGTGGCGACTTTCTCGCGCTCGCGCACAACATCGAGCGACTCGCTTGGCGCGGCGATCACGGTGATGTCGAACCCGCGCTCGCGCAGAAACGTCAGTTGGCCATTCATCAGATTCTCCGCACTGATGGCGTGCGTCGTGATGTAAGCCAACTTCGGGCGGCGAGTATTGGTATTTCTCGTGGTCATCATTCGAACTTCGTCATGCTTTCGTCATTGGGAACTTCGTCATTCTCGATCAGGCCGCGTGTCGGTTGGATCGTTCGTTGGCAGCCAGCCATTCGGGGAGCAAATCCAAAGACGAAATTTCGTGATCGGCTTCAAAGCCGGGCTGAGCATCCAGATGGCCGTGTTCGGTGTTCGGTCGCCGAATGCGAACGGTTTGCAGGCCGAGCCGACGTGCTCCGATGAAATCCTTCTTCGGGTTGTCGCCGACGTAGACCGCGTGCGACGGATCGACGTGCATTTTGCGGAGCAATTCCAGATACGGAATCGGCGACGGTTTCCACTGCTCGCGGCCGAAGTCGTCCGAATACACGATCGCCTCAACGCGGCTCGGCAGGCCGAGAGCCTTTACTTTGCGACGCTGCACTTCCGCCGGCCCGTCTGTCAGCAGGCCGAGTCCAAATTGCGGCCCGAGCAATGTCAGTAGTCGATCGGCATCGTCGAAGAGTTTGAGTTGTGGCTCGTGAGACCGATAGGTTCGGACGAGTTCGTCCATCAACGCCGCGTCGTGCGGTAGATTCAGTTCGGTCAGGACGCTGTCGAAAATCGAACCGCGAACCCCGGTCTCGAAGCGTTGCCAGAGCAACTCGAACGTGTCCGATGCGTCTCGCGTCGGTGAATCGTGCGACACGCTGAGGCGAGATGCTTCCGCGACGCGAGTTGCCGCCGCGCGAAAGCCGCCACGAGCGAACTCACGTTCGGGATACAACGTGTCGTCGAGATCAAGCAACACGGCGCTGCGGGACATCCGGCAAACTGGGGATGTCCGCGAGACTCGATCCGGGGACATAGACCCCCTCCTCGTAACGGAACATGTAAAACTCGTCCGCGAAGTCCCCCACACACGGCTCGATCGTTTGGCCCAGTGCCATGCGAATAATCTGTTTGGGATAGTTCGCGCCGGCTGCGACCGACAGCGGCAGTCCGCCACCGACGCGCGGATTGATCTCGGTGAATCGAATTTCCGAGTCGGTATCTCCGCTCGCGAAACATTGCACGGTCAACGGCCCAACTCCGCCGAGCTTGTTGGCAAGATCGACCGTCGCGCGAATGATTCGCCAATCTTTGCAGGTGACTCCTTTGCTGATCTCACCCGCGCGAACTTCCAGCCGGCGACGAGGCACCGCGTTGATGACTCGGCCATCAAGGTCGCACAAGACGTCGACCGTGAATTCCTGACCGATCGCGAACTCTTGCAGCATCGGTCGCGGAACGTACCGCGAGAAGAAATCGAGTTCCTCGCGGTTGTGAATCTTGTAAGCGTGCTGACTGCCGGAACCGTTGGACGGCTTGATGAAAACGGGATACGGCACGTCCCCACGACGAACATCCTCAATCGACAAGTTGCAAACCGTCGGAATGCCGCGTTCCTCAAAGAATCGCGATGTGGTCTCTTTGTCGCGGCAGATTTGCACGACCGGCAACGATGAGACCATCGCCAACGTGCCGATCTCGCGGAATCGCTCGCGATGCTCGGCCAGCACCAGCAGATCAACGTCGATCAACGGCAGGAGCAATTGGACCTGATGCTGCCTGCAAACTTCCAACAGCGTCGGCACGTACTCTGAGTGATCGCAACGCGGAATGAGATACGACTTATCGCAGACGCTCAGCACTGCCGAATGCGATGACGAATCGACGCCAATGATCTGGCCATCGAGATCCAGTTCATCGAACGCCTGGCGGAATTGATTCGCCAAAGCAACCTTGCGGCCGGCGCAGGTGAGCAGCAAAACGAACGGAGGCTTTCGCATCCTGAGAAACCCGCTGAGTGGATTGGGAGATTGGGCACTCATGCCCGACTCGGGACGGGCATGATTACCCATCCTCCGAAGGGGCGGGCTTGTACCAGAGGACTTCCAAGCGAGGCAACACGGCTTGTCATGCCGCGAAATCGCTCGGCCCCCTATCGAATCCAGCGTTGCAGAACTTCGATCTCGGCCGCCGTGAGTTGCTTGTTGGACTTCGGCGGCGGCATCAGCAGCTCGGGATCGCTCGACGTGATTCGCGCGACGAGCACGCTCTCCGCCGACTTGCCGGGAACGATCGCCGGCTTCCCAGACTCTGCCGGCTTCAACGCCGCGTCATGAAGATCCAACCGCAAGCCCCCTTTGCGTTCCTTTTCGTCGGGGCCATGACACTTGAAACAGTGATTGGAAAGGATCGACCGCACATGTCGGCTGTAATCCAGCGTCGTCAGTGCTTCTTCTTTTTTCAGAACGGCTCCAAAACCGCTGCCGTCCTGCGCTGCGACGAGTGCGACTAAGCATCCCCACGCAAACGCTGCTCGCGCGAGATGCGAAACCAGTCGATCAAGAGACTGATATTCAAATTTCAGGAGTTCCAAATTTCGTTTGCTGTGCATCTGCCTTTATCCCGAAGGGATTCCGTCACATAGCCCAGGGTTGTCCGCGAATGCGGGCTACCCTGGGTTGAGGAAAGCGTGCCTGATCTACCCTGAAAGGGTTGCGTCCTTCAAGAAATACCAATGACGGAACCCCTTCGGGGTACATCCGCCGTTTCGTCTCCAACCCCAGGGTAGCTCGCAGCGCGAACAACCCTGGGCTATGTGACGAAACTCCTTCGGAGTAAACGCAGACACAATTTCCTCGAACTTGGAACTATTGAATTTCAATTTTGGCTGACCAAAGAGAGTGCGATGACTCATGGAATCAACTCGTCGTTTGAAAATCATTGGCCTTTGTCTGGCCAAAATTGAAAGTTGAAGACCTGACCCCATCACGCATCATGGACCATCAATAAAAATGCTGAGCGGTTTCTCCGGCTTCTTCGGGCTTAATGTGACTTCCCAAGTATCTTTCGCCAGCTCTTTTCCGGGGCTGAGATACCATCCCTTGTAGTCACCCTGACTGACTTTGAGATGGCAAAACCAAGTTCCATGCGTACGAGCCGCGCCCGGATGGAACTCCACCTCCCAGTGCTGTTTGTCGTCTTTGGAATCGCTCATGAAGACCAAAGCCGTAGCAGCTTTTTTGGCGGGATCGGCGGATTCGTCCGCCTTCTTCTTGAGATGCGATAAGTAAGCCGGTTTCCATCCACGTTTCGCAGGGGCTTCTTCGTCTGTTGTTTCAGTATCATCAAGACTTGTCCTGATCGACCAACTGTTTGGTTCTCCAACCAATGCCCAATTTGGTCGCTCATTTCGCTTCGGTAAGGATCGAAATTGCAAGGTCTTCGTTCCGGGAACGATCACCAAGCAGCCTTGTGAGCCCCAAATCTGCCTGCTTTGCAACACGTCCTCAGCGAGTGCTCGTTGACCAATGCCAAGCGTGAAGGCGACGACACAATAGCCGAGTAGAAGAACTAAAAAGCAAACGCCTAGAGACCAACTGGGATTGGCTTCGCTGACCGGCAGCACGAAATTGTTGCGGTCACTTTGTCGATTGAAAGTCTGTTTGAAATCGCGTGGCATTGCGGTGTCTCGTGAAACGCTCGCCCTCGCTGACGCTTCGGGTTACTTGGAAAAACACGGGCCGATACTTCAACCGAACAATCCGCGTACGACGCGGCCTTCGGACAGAGTGTGAGGGCGGCCCAGGGTGTCGGGAATGATTTGGGACGGGTCGATGCCGAAGGCGTCGTAGATCGTCGCCGTCAGGTCGCTGATGTGGATCGCGTTGTCGCGCGGATACCAGCCGAGCCGATCGCTCGATCCGAAGTACGTCCCCCCTTCGAGTCCGCCGCCGGCCATCAAGATCGTGTAGCAGCCGGGCCAATGATCGCGGCCGGTCACGTTGTTGCTGTTGTTGGATCGCCGAGCGCCGATCAGCGGCGTGCGTCCGAATTCGCCGGCCCAGATCACCAGCGTCTCCTTCAACAAACCGCGAGCGTGCATGTCTTCCAGCAGCGTCGGGAGCGCCAAATCGGTCGGCGGCAGCAACTCCTTTTTCAAACGCGGAAAGTTATTGAGGTGCGTGTCCCAGCTCGGTTCATCAATCGCGGCGACCGGCGTGTAGACCGTCACGAACGGGACGCCCGCCTCAATGAGCCGCCGGCCCAACAGCGTCGATTGCCCGACGAGATTGCGGCCGTAGCGGTCACGCAGCGAGTCCTCCTCATGCGACAAATCAAACGCTCGACGGGTCGCGTTCGAGTCCAACAGCGCGTAAGCCCGCCGATAGTTCTCGCCCATCGACTCGACCGAGGCGGTCGCTTCCAAACGGCGAACGTCGGCATCGAATCGCTCCAACAAACTCTTCCGCCGAATCGCTCGGTCTGCGTTCATCTGCGGCGGCAATTCGAGTTCATCCATCTTGAACTGTTTGGCGTTGGGATCGCGCAGCACGAGATACGGATCGTAAGCGGTCCCCATGAAGCCGCCGTTCTGACCGGGACTGGGAGCCGGCCCGTTCCGCAACGTGAACGGCAACGACACGAACGACGGCAACGCCGCCGGCTTCTCAATCAGCCGCGCGACGACCGAACCCATGTGCGGATAATCTTCGCGGCTGGCAAACGTCTTGTTCGAGACTGCCAGCGACTCCCCCACTTCGCGGCCGGAGAGCGCCGCATAGATCGCCGGGTTGTGGCACAACATTCGATGATGCACCGAGCGGACGACGCAGACCTTATCCATCTGCCGGGCCATGTTCGGCAGATGCCCGCAGACGTGCATGCCGGGGACGTTGCTGTCGATGGGACGGAACTCACCACGGATCGTGACATCACTGTCGGGCTTCATATCGAACGTGTCACATTGACTTACTCCGCCGGCTTGAAAGAGGAGCAGGCAAGACTTGATCCGCCCCTTGCGCGTCGCTGCCTGAGCTTGTCCGGCCAGTACGTTCAACAACCCGGAGGACAGCAGCGATACCCCGCCGAACTGCATCAGCCCGCGCCGGCTCATCGAGCTCGATACCGAGCTTTGGAACTCGGCGCAACCGCCGTGATTCTTCGCAGATGTTCGACTCATGGGCCGTTGCCTCACTGCCGCTCGTTGAAGTGGAGCCAGTGAATTCAGATTGCTCGCTAAGTAGACCCGCAGTGAAAAGTAGGCGAGTCAC
>JAYVQJ010000681.1:0-1645 GCA_043777235.1 Planctomycetia bacterium | reverse complement strand
GAGATCGGGAGCCGAGCCAAGCTCGCCTTGATCGTGGAAGCGATGGCATTCGGTGCAAGAGAGCGACCGGACCAACAGCTCGCGGCCGGCGGTGATGTGCGGCTGATCGTGCTCGTCGGCTCCCGCGTGCCGAGGCAGCGCGGCTTCGGCCGAAAGTGCTCGCGCGGCGAGCTGGAGGTTGTCACGCATCTGTTTCGCGGCCGTCTCGTCGAGGCCATCGAACAACTCTTTGACCTTCGAGGCCATGTCCCCTTCGGCGAACTTCGTCTTGCCGAAGACGTGCTCCGACGCAATTCGCTGCGGATCGAGCATCCCGGCGATCCATTCGGTTGTGCCGAAGCCGTGCAGGTTCGGAGCCGATGGCTCGCTGGCCACGATGCCGTGACCGTTCGCGTCCGCGTGCGAATGACAGCTCGCGCAATGCCGAGCGAACAGCAGCGGACCTTGCGTTTTCGGATCGTCACGCAACAGCGAGATCGCTCCTTCCGGCGGCAGCAACGAGCGGTCAGCCAACTCGCGAGCACGCGCGGAGAGCGCTTCCGTTTCCAGCGACGAGGCGAGGTACTCGGCATCGTTCCAATCGCGGAGATAAGACATCCCGGTCAGTCCGCCCCAGGTACCGACGCCCAGCAAGACCACCAGCACTCGCAAGACGGCACTCCAGCGGTGCGAACACTTGCGGTCGATCAACGGGAACAGCACGAAGAAGCCCAGCAATGCCGCCGGAATCAACATCGTCGCTACGAATTCCCAGTCGCCGGTGAAGTAGCGACGCAGTTCGAACAGACTGCGGAAATACCACTCGGGCCGCGGCGTGTGCGGCAACGTCGGATCGTTGGGAGCGTCCAACGGTGCTCCGTGATACCAAGCGATGGCCGCGATGATCCCCAACACCACGGTCAGCACCGTCATGTTCCGCACCGTCTGATAGGGAAAGTATCTCAGCCGCGGCGCAGGCGTCGGCACCGTTGGACGAGCCGCCGCCAAATTCGCGAGGTTGGGGACCGAGTAGTGCGAGAATTCATCCTGAGGTCCGCCAAGTTCCGCGACCGACAAACCGTGCCGATACACCTGCGAAATGTGGAACACCAACAAGCCGATCACCAACAACGGCAGCAAGCCGACATGCAAAAAGTACAGGTGCGTCAGCGTCAGATGCCCGAACTCTTCGCCGCCGATCAGAATGCGTTGAATGATCGGCCCCACCCACGGCGTCGAGCCGATGATGTGTCCCTCAACTTCAATTTGCGAGACCCCCTTCAGGCTACCCGACAACGGATTGCCGGAAATCGCCCACACCAGCAGCAGCGGGATCAGCAACACCCCGGTGATCCACAACAGTTCGCGCGGAGCCCGAAACGCTCGCGCCAACAACACGCGCACGAGATGCACGCCGCACAGAATGAGCAACGCGTGCGAGGTGAAGTGATGCAGTCCACGCAAAAAATGTCCGGCCGCCGATTGCTCGATGAAATGCACGCTGGCCCACGCCGTCGTGGTGGACGGGCTGTAACTGAGCATCAACAACAAGCCAGTCGCCAATTGGATGACGAACAGCCACAGCAAACAGCTCGCGGTCGAATACGCCCAACGCGGCCCGGCCGGCAACACTCGGTCCCGGAACGGAGCCAGCAGTTGCCGGTAA
>JAYVQJ010000680.1:0-1651 GCA_043777235.1 Planctomycetia bacterium | reverse complement strand
CCGGCGCGGGGAAGTTGATCTCCCATGAGCCGGCTCCTCCGAGTCGCGATTCGACGAAATCCAACGACCGCACGATTGGACTGCTGGCTCGGAAGTTCTTGCTGAAATCGGTTTCGACGCGGAGCCGCAAGAAGCCCAGCCCCGCCGCCGCCACGACAAGCAGCGAGACCGCCATGACCCGCTTCGGATGATGCTCAACCCACAACGTGATGTGCGCCAGGATTCCGCCAATGTACCGATCGGCCGCCGACGGCGGCGGCTCTTCCGGCAATCTTCCGAACAGCAAGCAACCCGGCAACAGGACGATGACTGCCATCAGCACAACCATTGTGCCGATCGCCATCATCAAACCAAAACTGGCGACCGGATTGATGTGGCTGGTGACGAGCACTCCGAATCCAAACGCGGTCGTCGCGATCGACCACCATACCGGCTTGGCCAACTGAAGGATCGACTGTCCCAACGCTTCCTCCGGCGGCCGAGTCCGATGCTGCTCGCGAAAGAACAACAGCACGTGCATCGACGTCGCCACGCCGATGATCGTGATCAGCGAATTGAGCATCGAGCTGACCATGCTCAGCCGCAAGCCGCTCAGCACCAGCAACGCTTCCGTCCAAGTGATGCTGACCAAGACCACCAGCACGGTCAGCATGACCCACCGCAGCCAGACCATCGCCAGCATGAGTGCGAAGCCCAACAGAGGCAGCCAATTGACCAAGTTCAGCAGCGCGATAAATGCCAATCGCGGCACCAACTGCCACTGGATCGCTTCGAGCAACAGCAACAACACGAACGCCAGCAGCGCCAGCGAAACCAGAAACAGCTTGCGGCCATCTTCCTCGACGTACCGAAACATGTCGTGAATCTGAGCCGGCTCGCCGACGACCATCGCCGGCGGATCATGTTCGTCCGCGAGTTTTCGCACCGCTGCGATCGTCTCGCCGCGCGAGACGAACGATTCTTTTTCGGGCCGCAACCGCAGCACGATCGCCGTTGTGTGATCGTCGTCCCCCACCAAAATCCGGCTGACCATCTGCCGGATATGCTCGCGTCCGAACGGAAATCGCAACGCCTGCGTAAGATGTTGAGTGCTCTGCTTCGAGACACCGGGAACGTCACTCAGTTGCTCGGCAAAGGCGACAATCCGCTCGCTGGCCCCGTCCGTCAAAGCGGGAACGTCCGGCTGAAACAGTTCCGGTTCCGAATATGCGACGATCAGGAACTCATCACCGCCGAACGTACTTCGGCTCGCCAGAAAGTCGCGCAGATGCGGATTGTCGGTCGCGTACAGCGACTCAATCGACTGCTCGAACGCGAGCTTTCGAGAAATCGGCCACGCCGCCACGGTCGATAGCAAGCCCAGCAACAGCAGAGTCCCTCGCCAGCGAATGAGCGCATCGACGATCCGTGTCAGCAGCGGAGAAGTGGCGGGAGACGACATGCTTGGAGAATAGCGGACGCTGCCAAACCGACGCGAGCAACCGTGAGGAACACCGACCGGTTGGTACGACACATCTTCCTGGTAGAGACGGGCCGCATTGGAATTGTTTTTGGCTCATTCGGTGATCCAGGGAGGTCACTTCGGCGGACATTTTTTGCCACGGATGAAACACGGATTGAACACCGATCAGGACGGGAGACAGGAATTGGA
>JAYVQJ010000679.1:0-6332 GCA_043777235.1 Planctomycetia bacterium | reverse complement strand
GGACTTGCAGCCGTATCACACGCAGACGCTGGACTACTTCTTCTACTTCCCCGGAGCCGGCCAGTACCCGCACTTCCCGGTGCATGTCGCGAAGAACGGCGAGCTGATCGCGTTCGCGTCGCCGAGCACCTGCAACGTCGTCGACAAGCCGACCAAGATCGACACCGAGAGCTGGGACTACGTCTCGCAATACGCCTCGGCCGACGACTGCTTGAAGTTCTTGAACTCGCACAACGTCCACGGCCTGAACCTCGATCGCATGGCGTGGCGAATGCACGACCCGAAGTTTTTTGACGCGGCTGTTGCGCTGCTGAGTGCGCGTCACGCTTATCAGCACACGCTGTGGAGCTACGGCCTGCTGCACAATCACGTCGCCGCCGCGAATGAGTTCCTGCGTCACAACGACGGCCTCGTCAACGAGCTTGGCGGCCGATTGAGCAGCGTCTTGCTGACGATCAACCCGGTCGAGCGTCGCACCTATGAGCACCTCGACTACAAGCCGCTGGTCAACGCGCGAGCACATCGGCTCGGCCAGCAGCGGCAGATCGTCAACGCGAAGTTCAACGAGCAGTATCACCGCTCGCTGCGAGAATTTTCCTATCAACGCAGCCTGACCGACGATGACCTGATGGTCGTCACCTACGACCTGCTGTTGCAGGACCGCATCGAGGAATCGCTGACGACGTTCGCTCGCGTGAACCCCGAAGCCCTGCCGACTCGGCTGCAATACGACTACTTCCAGGCGTACCTCGATTTCTTCACCGACAACCCGAAGCTCGCGCGAGCCATCGCCGCCAAGTACACCGACTACCCCGTCGATCGCTGGCGACAAGCGTTCGCGTCGATCAAGGCGCAGCTCGACGAAATCGACGGAGCCGGCCCGAAGAAGATCGACTCCGACGACCGCAACCAAGACCAAACACAACTCGCCGCCACCGACCCGAACTTCGACTTCACCGTCGAAGCCAAACAACTGACGATCAACCACCAAAACCTCGGCGAGGTCAAAGTCAGCTACTACCTGATGGACGTCGAACTGCTCTTCAGCCGCAACCCCTTCGTCCAACAATTCAGCGGCCAGTTCAGCATGATCCAACCGAACCGCGTGGACACGGTCGCGTTCGCGGATCGCAAACAAGCGGCTGTCGCGCCGGTTGAATCCGGCACGGGTTCGGGTTCAACCGCCGCACCGGCAGAAGATCCAGAAGGGACCAAAAAGACGGAAGGGACGAAAGCGACCGCCGGCACAAAGAAGGTCGAACTTCCGAACGATTTGCACAACAAAAACGTGCTCGTCGAAATCACCGGCGGCGGCCAAACGAAGACGCAGGCGTACTACTCGAACTCGCTGGCCGTGCAGCTCATCGAGAACTACGGCCAATTGAAAGTCACGCACGCTCAGACCAACAAGCCAATCGCGAAGGCTTATGTCAAAGTTTATGCCCAGCGTCCCGACGGCTCGTCACGCTTCTACAAAGACGGCTACACCGACCTCCGCGGGCGTTTCGACTATTCGAGCCTCAACACCAACGACCTCGACGCCGTCATCAAGTTCTCAGTCCTCGTGATGAGCGACGAACACGGAGCGATCGTGAAGGAGGCCAACCCGCCGAAGCAGTAGCCGAATTTCATCCGGCCGAATGCCGTGAGCCGACCGCCGATGGCCGTTATCCTTTTCCGCGAACCGTCACGCACTCGGAAAAAGGATCACGGCCATCGGCATTCGGCGGACGGCCATCGGTCGGACAGATTTGGGGTGCCTCGGCCCGACGAGGCAATCTCAAATCTCAGATTTCAGATTTCAAAGATCACCAAAGAAAATGAGAAAGCTCCGTCGGGCCGGAGCACTCCAAAGGGGACACCATGAATGCGAAAGACGTTTTGAAAGCTCAGATGGATTTGGGGGACCACATCCTGAAGACGTATCTCGGCGATTTGTCCGATGCGGAGTTGCTGACTCGGCCGACGGTGGGGAGCAATCATCTCGCTTGGCAGATCGGGCATCTGATTAACTCGGAGAAGCAATTGCTGGAGATGGTCTGCCCGGGCGCGGGAGCGGAGTTGCCAGTGGGCTTCGGGGATCAGCACGGCAAGGCCGCGACGGGCAGCGATGATCCAGCGGCATTTCTCTCGAAGGCGAAGTATCTGGAACTGTTCGATCTGCAACGCGCGGCAACGAAAGCCGCGCTCGACAAGTTGCCCGATGCGGACCTCGACAAGCCTGGGCCGCCGAGTTTCAAGATGTGTCCGACCGTTGGCTTGGTGTTCAACCTGCTGGCCGGTCATGTGACAATGCACTCGGGCCAATTCGCCGCCGCTCGCCGAGTGCTCGGTAAGCCGGTGGTCATTTGAATTTGGCTCATTCGGTGATCCAGGGAGGTCACTTCGGCGGACATTTTTTGGCCACGGATGAAACACGGATTGAACACCGATCAGGACAGGAGACAGGAATTGGAAAAGCCGAAGAAGCGGCGGACGGAAATGCCAGACAACAGCTTTGCCACGAATGAAACACGGACCAGGCAACAGGTTAGAAAACGTTACGCACCCTCGTTCCGTGCCTCCACTCTTTTCTTCCTTGCCTTGTTCGCTCTCCTGATCCGTGTTCAATCCGTGTTTCATCCGTGGCTTTGAACCTTGCCTCCCCGGAACACCGGAAGAGCCTTGAATTTCTGAGCGGCACGGCGCTAGCCGCCGGTGTCGTGGAGTCGCCGTGCCGCTCATTCATCGCTCGCAAAGGATGTCCTGATGAAACGCATTGCGACCACACGACGCGAATTTCTGGCAGTGAACGCCGCCGTCGGCATGACGCTGCTCGCCGCGTCCGGGCAAGCGGAGGGCATCTCGGAAAAGTACGCCGGTTTGAAGTCGGACGACTTCTTCGCGGGGCCGCTCAAAGAAGAGACGAAGGTCGTCGATCAAAAGGTCTTCACCGAAGGCCCGGCCGTCGCTCCCGATGGGCGAGTCTTCTTCACGAATGCCTACGGCGCGAAGATTCTGATCTGGAATCCGAAGATGCGCGAACTCTCAACCTTCCGCGAGAACAGCGGCGAGGCGAATGGATTGCTGTTCGATCACTCCGGTCGCCTGTTGGCCTGCGAAGGGAAAGCGGGCCGAGTGACTCGCACCGATTTGAAGACCGGTGAGATCACGGTCTTGGTCGATCAGTTCAACGGGCATCCGCTCGGTGCGCCGAATGATCTCACGATCGACTCGAAGGGGCGCATCTATTTCACGTCGCGATTGCCGAACGACGATCCGAAGAAGGTCAACGTGAACTCGGTCTATCGCATCGACCCGGATGGCAAGGTCGCGCGAGTTCTGCACGAACCCGACATTCACATGCCCAACGGTGTGGAAGTTTCGCTCGACGGTCGCACGTTGTACCTGATCGAATCCGACGGCCGCGAGAATCGCAATCGCTGTCTCTTCGCCTACGACTTGAAGGACGACGGCTCGGTGGCGAACGCGCGGCGGATCATCGACTTTTCTCCCGGCCGAGGCGGCGACGGCTTGTGCGTCGATGCGGACGGAAACTTGTACGTCGCGGCCGGACTGCACAAGACGCGCGGCACGTCAGAGACGCTCGATACAAGGCCGGGGATTCATGTCATCTCGTCAGCCGGAAAGCTGCTGGCGTATCTCGCGACGCCGATCGACACGCTGACGAATTGCACGTTCGGCGGAGATGATCGGCGGATGTTGTTCATCACTTGCGGCGATCTCCTGTTGAGTGTTCGCACTCACCACGCTGGCTCCGTGCTGCAACATTGCTAAACGGTCTCGCGATCAATGGGCACTTTGAGCCTCGTTGCCAGGTACGAAATGACCATTGCAACGGTTGTTGATCTGTCGCATGTCGCGATAGAAAGAGGTTCGTTTGGCACGGACGACGATCGTCTGAATCTCAGGGGCTTGAATCATGTCCGATCCGCGACCGATCGAATTCAATGAACAGACAACGCCAGCACTCGCAAATCTCGTTGTGGCGGTATCGGCTGGCAGTGTGGAACCGAGTGCATCCACCGAGACCAAGCTCGATTGCCCACTCGAAAAATCGGTGCAAACCGACAAGACCCCAGCAAGTTGGCTGTGGTTGACGAAGCACGATCAGACGTTCGTCGCAGTGTTCGTGGCTGTGTTTGCGATGCTCACCGGCTATCACTGGATGACGCTCGGTGGCTGGGGCATGCGGCCGATTGAGATCGAACGGCAACCGGCTCGGCAATACGACTTTCGGATCGACATCAACTCGGCCAGTTGGGTCGAGTGGACTCAGATCGAAGGAATCGGCGAGACGACCGCACAAAAAATCATCGCCGACCGCGAAGCCAACGGCCCGTTCCGCAGCATCGACGATCTGCGGCGAGTGAAAGGAATCGGCCCCAAGACGCTCGAGAAGATGCGACCATTCCTGCGCGAGCCAACTTCCGAAAACAGCGCCACGAAAGCCTCTCCTTGAGTTTTGCGGCGCGGCGCACTCGCGAGACTTGCGCCGAGCGCGCCGTAGGATGGGCACTCTTGCCCGTCCGCCGAGAGAGAACACGGTCGGGCAAGAGTGCCCAACCTCCGCAACGGCTGCTCGACGGCAGACACTGGCCCGACGGGACTCTAGGAAACAGCCGCAACGACTATCGCAGGTAGTAAGTTAAGACTGCGAATGGGATGAACAATTCAAGGTCCGGTAGCGAGACGTCTGAGAATTTTTTGTGATGGTCTTTGGCGAGTTTTTTGACGTCGAAGTCTTCCATCGCAGCGTATGGCCCGTGAGGGCCAAGGTAGTATCGCGATTTCTCGTGACGAAGAATTTCCGTTTGGAGCGAGTTTTTCAGGCGACGCAGCAAGCCAACACGGTCTTGTGAATATGGTCCGGCCTTTCGTGAGCGCAGCCTACGTTTGATCTTGATTTCCGTTTCAGCCGGATCGCTAAAGTCAAACTCGTAGGCCAAGATCCCAAAAAGCACTTGGTCATACGATTTTGGCTTGCTTTTTTTTCGCATGGCGGACCTCACGCTCGGTTGACCATTATTTGCCGACGTTGAGCCGCGATGAGTCGCTCTTTCACTTCAGATGGAAGTTCAACGACGAGAATCTCGAACCCCATTCGGGTAACTGCGGCAGCAAGCCACGACTTGCCTGTGAAGTATTTTGCGGCTTCTGGATCGGCAAAACAAATCAACTTTCGCCACTGACCTCCAAGAGCACGCTCCACCATCACCAGCTTCAGCATGTCGGAGGCGACTTTGTCTGGCTGGCTGCCCTTGAGTTTTCCGATGCGGCAATAAATCTCGCACAGCACACGTTGATCGCAGTTGAGCCCGTCCAATTGCACAGCAACGCCGTCACCGATTGAAAACAATTCAGGCGAGAGAACGCAGCTCAGCTTGTCTTGAACGAGTTTCAAAACAACCATTTCAGCCTCGCGCTGTTCGAGCGAATCAGAAGCGTGGCGTGACGGCCCGGTTATGTCTGTACTCATTGCGGTGCTACTCCACTTCGACGTACCTCGGAATATCGAGGCCGTTGAAGCCGCAGGCGCTGGCGGAGGAGTAGGCTCCCATCGTGGGGACCAGAACCAGTTCGCCGACTTCCAGGTCGGGCATCGCTTGGTCGCGGCAGACGATGTCGCCGGAGTCGCACGTCGGGCCGGCGATGATGCACGGGCGATGCGGACGGTTCTCGGCGTTCTCGACCAGCAGTGGGAATTCGGCGTGGTCATAGACGATGCCGGAGAAGGCTCCGTACAGGCCGTCGTCGATCACGTACTGCGTCGTGCCACTGCGGTTCGACTTGCCGAGCACTCGCACGATCAGCGTCGCGCATTCGGCGACGAGGCCGCGACCCGGCTCAGCGATGAAGCGGACACTGTCCCCCAGGTCGCCGAACGTGTCGTCCAACGCCTCTTGCAGGCTGCGGCAGAATAGTTCCAGCGAGATGACTTCGCTCTTGTACGGAGCCGGGAAGCCGCCGCCGATGTCGAGCACTTCCAGCGGGCAGCCGATCTTCACGCCTTCGTCCCAGACCTTGCGAGCTTGCAGCAGCATAGCTCGGAAGTCGGCCGGGTTCAGGCACTGCGACCCGACGTGGAACGATAACGCTTTGACGTTCAGGCCCGCTCGGTGAGCTTGCCGCAAGAGTTTGCCAGCTTCCTTCGGAGCACAGCCGAACTTGGCCGACAGATTGATGAGGCTCGACTGCGAACTGGCGGCCAGTCGCAGGATCAAATTCACGTCGGGCGTGTACTTCACGAACTTGGCGATCTCGGACGGCGCGTCGAACGTGAACCAACGCAACCCTTCGGTGTGGCAATCAACGAGGTTGGCAACTGTCTT
>JAYVQJ010000678.1:0-6343 GCA_043777235.1 Planctomycetia bacterium | reverse complement strand
CACCGAGAATTTTTTGCCGGTCGCCAGCGTGAGGTAGTCGATCCGTTCTTCCAGCGGCACGATCCACCGGTTGAGCAACTCTTTGGGACTGACAATCTGCCGGCCAAAGTCGTCGATCAGAAACACGCCGCCGTTGGCCTTCATCTGCACCGGCGCTTGGTAGAGGTTGCTGACTTTGTTGTAGCGCAGGTCAAGCTGGTCGAGCGTCAGTTCGCCGCCGGTGATGACCACGGGACGTTTGACTCGTCGCCAGCGGAGATCGACCGAGGCTTCCAGTTTCTGTCGTTGATCACCGCTGATTGACTCGCGAGCACCGGCATGATCGCCATCGTGATTGTCGGTGACGATATGCACCGTCGGGTCAAAGATCGTGATGATCGCGTTCTCGGTCGAGACCGCGTATGGGACGTAGATGTCACCGCTGTAGCGATTCAGAAATCGACCCAGTCCACGAGCCACCGTCGATTTTCCGTTTCCGGGTGGACCATAAATGAAGATCGAGCGGCCGCTGCACACCGCCGGCCCGACTTCATCGAGCAGGCCCGGACTGATGATCATGCCGTGAAACGCTTCCATGAGCCGTTCAGCATCACACTTGATTCCGGCCACCGCCTGCAGCTTGCACTGTGCGACATAGGATTCCAGTGACACTGGAGCCGGCCCGACATAGCGACATTGCTCGAACGCCTCGCGTGCTCGCGTGCGGCCAAGCTCCGTGAGGCTGAACCGATACGAGGCTCGGCCCAAGAAGTCACCCGACGTGACCTCGATGCACTTTTCATCTTTCAGGAATCGCAGGCTTTCGTCGATCAGGTTGTATGGCAGCCTCGCGTTCTTCGCGATGTCCACTCCCAGCAGATGACCGTGCAAGTAGATCTGCTTGAGAATCAGATCACAGACCTGCATGCGTGAAAGGCCTGTGTCCTTCAACGACATCGGCGTTTTCGGAGCATTCGCCGCCGCACTGCCGTCTGTCTTTACACCAAACGTCGCCACCTGCGGATCAGCCAGCAGACTGCGAGTCTCCTCGGAGAGATCCTCGAACAGGTCGGCAAACAACTCTTTCGGAGCGGCCTTTTCGTCGAGGCCACCTTTGAATTCACCGTTGAATTCCAACGTTGCCAATGTCGAAGTGCTATCGCCATCCATGACTGTTGTGCCCGCCTTTGGTGCAGGCCGTCACCTCGCACCTCGTTTGCCGACCTTCGTGATCCGTCGTCGTTCGCGCGGTTTGATCCGGAAGACTGACCCGCGCTAGTTTCCGCCGCCGCTGCCGCTTGCCGCTGAGGTTCCAATGGTGTTCGTTCCGATCGGCGGCGTGATGACCGGTTTGAGGATCGACTTCTGCTGGAGTATGTGGATCTCATTGATCTCTTTCGCCGGACGTCCCAGCGGACTGGTCACGCGGACCAAGACTGGCGGCACCTGATCGGCTCCGACCAACTGCGTCGCTTCGACTTTTGCGGCAGTCAATCGAGCTTCACTGCTTGGCTCGTCGTTGCCGGCCTGCACGAAAACGAAGCGATGCTTCGTCGGCGCGTTCTCTAAAATCCAACGGACCTGCATGCGCCCTGGTTCATTCAATTGATGAGTGTCATCGAAGTGGTAGTCGTACAACGTCGTATTCGCCACCCAGCCGTTGCTGACCTGAGCCGCCGAAAGTGTGCGGATATAATCAGCGTCTTGGCAGTTGTATGGGTGCGGCCAATAGTGCTCGGTGTGGTAGATATGGCTTGGCAGATTTGCTGGTCCGGTCGGTCGCGCGAACGGAGGCCAAAGCTTTCCATGCTTTTCGACCTGCTTCGCGCCAACCGGTTCACTGGCTCGCGCGGCGTAGTACGCTTCGCGCTCCGCTCGCCGCTCAGTCATCTTCGGCGGATGTTTCTCGTGCCACGGCCAAGGAATGATTCCAGCACAACCTGCCGAAGGAAACAACGCTCCACAAGCGATCGCTCCACACAGCGACCATCGCCGCCAAAGGCCATCCATGGCACCGCCCCCCAATGCACGACATGAGCACTCAAACCGAGTACCTCGTTCGTCGTTATCGGCTTTCGACCCGAACGGTCATAACGAGAAAACCGATTGAGGAAACCTGCCCGTTACTCACGGAGCCAGCAACGCGGCCGCTCCACGAGTCAGCAAGTCATCGGCCACCGCGTGGCCCAGTGCGATGGCATTCGCCTCCGAATCGACCGGCGAAATCCGCTCAGACTCAACTCGCTGGATGCCATCTAAACTTAGGACAACCGCTGACAACCGCAGCGAGTCTCCTTCCGGTCGAGTCCACACACCCAGCGGAGCATGACAGCCAGCTCGCAATGTCGAGAGCACCGTCCGCTCCGCCAACACGCTGTGCATGGTCGGCCGGTCGATCAACCGCGCCAACACCTCACGAGTCGATTCGTCGTCGCGCCGACACTCAATCCCCAACGCTCCCTGACCAACCGCTGGCAACATCAACGGCGGTCGCAATGCGGAACTGATCCGCCCCGCCAATTCGAGTCGAGTCAGTCCTGCCTCGGCCAGCACGAGCGCGTCGAATTGCCCCTCGTCGAGCTTCCGCAATCGAGTCTCGACATTCCCACGAGCCTCTACGAATTGCAGGTCCGGCCGATGATGCAGCAGTTGAGCACGCCGTCGCGGACTGCCGGAGCCGATGCGGGCGGCAGTAGGCAGTGCTATGGTGTCTTCGCTGCCTTCTGCCTTCTGCCTTCTGCCTTCTGGCAACACCAAGACATCGAACATCGCTCCGCGCTGCGGCACTGCGGCGAGTGTCAGCCCATCCGCTTGCTCGGTCGGCAAGTCTTTCAGACTGTGAACCGCGATGTCCGCTCGGCCGTCGAGCAACGCCGCTTGGATCTCGCGGGTGAAGACACCGACACCCAGGCCGCCGCCCAATCGAGTCAACGGTTCCGTTTTGTCTCGATCACCGATCGTCGACAGCGGCACGATCTCGACCGTTCGTTCGGGAGCGGCGGACTTCAGCAGATCGCGGACATGTTCCGCCTGCCACATCGCCAATCGGCTGGCTCGTGTGGCGATGCGAAGAGGAGAAGCAGCGTTCGACACAGCGAAACCTTATTCTGGAGGATGGGCACTCTTGCCCGTCCTGCGGTTCGAGTTCAACCATTCTGAAGAGACGGGCAAGAGTGCCCATCCTCCAGATTCATTTCAGCAGCCCGCGCGACGCGAGCCATTCTTCACAGCGCTTCGGCCACGTCGAAACCGCATCGGCGCTCGGACGCAATCCGAATCCATGACCGCCGGTCGAGTAGACGTGCAACTCGGACGGCACGCCAGCTTTCTTCAATTCCAAGAACAGCCGCACGCTCGATTCACACGTCACACCGTCGTTGAACGCATGAGCGAAAAACATCGGCGGCGTATTCTTGTCGATGACGAATTCCGGCTTCAGTTGTCCTTCCTTATCCACGAAGTACGCGGGGTAGACCAACACTGCGAAGTCGGGCCGACACGCGGCCTTGTCGACATCGTCGCTGGCATCGTACAGCCGCGTCGCATGTTTGATCGTCGCCGCTCCCGCCGCCATTCCGCCGGCCGAAAAGCCGAGCAGTCCAACGCGAGACGGATCGATGTTGAATTCCGACGCTCGGCTGCGAACCAACGAGACCGCTCGTTGAGCATCCTGCGCCGGAGCGAGCCAATTCGGCGAGCGATTGCCCGTCGGACAGCGATACTTCAAAGCAAACGCGGTGACACCGATCGAGTTGAACCACTCGGCGACCTCGGTCCCTTCTTTGTTCCAAGCGAGGATGTTGAAGCCGCCACCCGGGCAGATGATGACCGACGTTCCGTTGCGTTTCTCTTTCGGAGGCAAGAACACTGACAACGTCGGTTGACTGACGTTGGTGACCCGAATCGTCGGCGGTTCCTCGCCCGCCTTGTTCGGTTGAGTGACCTCCGGCCCGATGTCAGCGGTTTCTCCCGGCGGCTTGCCGGGCCAGACGACGATGACACTCGCAGGCTCCGCCGCTTTACTGGAATCAAACGTAACGAAAATCATCAGCCCCAGAATCATTGCGCGCAGCATTTTGGTCTCCGCGATTCGGCGAAAAAGGATTACGGCTGTCGGCTCTCGGCCAACGGCGTTCGGCCGGAAGCCGTTGGCCGTGAGCCGATCGCCGTCAGTCCGTTTTTCTGACTCAGTGATTGAACACGAACTCGGAGCTATTGAGCAACGCCCAGAGCAGGTCTTGCAATCCTTCGGCACGAGACGGAGCCTCGCACAGCAGTTGTTCGATCTCGGCAAGTTCGTCGGCTCTCGGTTGCCGAGACATTGTCGCGAGGTACAACTCTTCGAGGATCTCGGCTTCGGGCTTGTTCGCTTTCACGAGTGTTGCCAGCCGTCCGGCATCGCTGACAACCTTTTGGTGCAGCGTCGTGCTGTTGACGAGATGCAATGCTTGAGACAGATCAGGATTTCCTCCACGAGCACAATCGCAGGCGTTGTTCCGCAACGGGCGGCCGAAGGTCATCAAGAAGTTCGAGGAAAACGACGGATCGGCCAGCGCGATCGCGCGCGTGCCGGGCGGCTGGCCATCGAACAATTCTGGCATGCTCGTCGCTTGCGAGACCGCATCGAGCAACACCTCGGCAGACAACCGGCGCGGCACCCGATGCGTGCAGAGTTGCCCATCGGGATCGCGACTCGGCTGAAGTTCTCCAGCCAGTTGGTAGACGCGCGAGTTGCAGATCACTCGCAGCAGATGCTTCGCGTCGAATTTGTGTTCGGTCAATTCGCGAGCCAGCCGATCCAACACCGCCGGCATCGCGGCTGGATTCGTCGCTCGCAGATCATCGACCGGATCGACCAAACCACGACCGAACAGCGCGGCCCAGTAACGGTTTGCCAAGTTGCGAGCGAAGTACGGGTTGTCCGCGCGAGTCATCCATTCGGCCAGCCAAACTCGCGGATCGGCCGCCGGGTCGGTGATCGGCAACGGTTCGTGAAACGCTCGTGGTGAGACAGCGATTGTCAGCGGGCGATTCGGATTCGGTTTCGCCGCGACTCGCAAACTGCGCGGTCCGCCGAATCGCGAGCCGTACGCGCCGGAGTCCTTCGATTCCAGCCGCGTGAAGAACGCGGCGAGTCCCCAGTAATCGTCCTGACTCCAAACCTCTTGCGGGTGATGATGACAGCGAGTGCATTGCATTCGGACGCCCAGAAAAATCTGCGCGGTCGTCTCGGCGAGGTCTTCGACTTTCTCGTCGATGAAGAAATATCCGACCGCTCCGTTCGCATAAAGATTGCCTTGAGCCGTCAGCAGTTCACGAGTCATCACGTCGAGCGGCTTGTTGTCTCGCAGCGATTGCCGCAGCCAACCGGTGAAGCTCGCCAAGCCTTTGTCACCGAGATATCGCCGATGTGACCGCAGCAGGTCGCCCCACCGCATCCCCCAATAATCGACGTACTCCGGCCGCGTCAGCAACGAGTCGATCAGCTTCGCTCGTTTGTCCTCCGACTTGTCCGCCGTGAAGGCACGCACTTCGTCCGGCGTCGGCAACGTGCCGATGACGTCGAGCATGACGCGCCGCAAGAACTCTTCATCACCCGCCAGCGGAGCAGGCTGCACGCGCATCTGCCGCCATTCGGCCAGGACCAACTCGTCGAGGAAGTTTGCCGATTGAAAATCAATCGCGACCGGCTCGGCCGAAAACGGCACGGCGACGCTGATGCTGGCGACCTGTCCGAGATACCGCACCGTCACCGCCGTCTTGCCCGGCCGCAGTGCGGTGACTTGCCCCGCGCGTGAGACCTCGGCGATGTGACTCGCGCGAGTATCGAACAACGCCCACGCCGTCACGTCGCGAGTCTCACCATCCACGAACGTCGCTTGCACGGCAATCGACTGCGACTGGTTCGGCATCAGCACAATGTCGCTCGGCTGAGCCGTCAGTTTGATCCCGGTCAATTCACCGTTTGACGCACCGGGCATTCCGGCGAGCTGCCAGTCCCGGAAGATCGCGAAGACTTCGGAGTCGCGCGAGATGCGTCGGCCTCCGCCATGAGGCACCTCGCCCGATGGCTTCGTCAGCAACAAACTCGATTCCGGAGCCGTCGGCACGACGCGCCGACTGCGACTCGCCTTCGAGAGAACTTCGTGATCGAACTCCGGATCAAATCCCAGCAGCGACAGCCGAAATCCACCGCGTCCCTGAAACGATCCGTGACACGCCCCGACATTGCAGCCGGCTTTCGTCAACGCCGGGGACACATCTCGCACGAAACTGATTGCTCGGCCATCCGCAGGTTTGTTCGACGCCAGAGGGACCGATGTCGGATCGCGCAGCTCGATGCCGAGCGCGGATTGCACGCTCC
>JAYVQJ010000677.1:0-6349 GCA_043777235.1 Planctomycetia bacterium | reverse complement strand
CCCGCTCGCCTGCATACTTCTCAATGCAGAGCGACTCAGGACAAAACAGGATCGATCAACTCCGGCGACCGGTGCAAATAATCGGTCGCTTTCCGCTTCGAAACGATGTCGCCGTAAACGAACTTCACTTGGTCAACGCTCAGTCCAATCGCCGCCGCGACCTCTTCCGCATCGAATCCGTGATTCAAACCGAATAGGCAGCAGTCGAGCTTGTCATACGGAACGCTGAAGAAGAACTCTTCCTGGCTCTGCGGCAACGAGTACGTGTCGGTTGTCGGCGGTCGCATCCGAATCACTTCCGGCACGTCGAGGTATTCGGCCAACTGATAAACCTGCGTCTTGTAAAGGTGAGCGATCGGCTTGATGTCCGCCGCTCCGTCCCCTTGCTTCACGAAGAACCCTTGATCGTATTCCAACCGATTCGGCGTTCCGATGACCGCGTATCGCAGCCGATCCGCGTGGTAGTACTCCATCATCTTCCGGCAGCGCTGCTTGAAGTTCGTCGCGGCAACGATCGTTTGATACGCATCGAGCGTCAGTCTCGCTTGTTTCCGTTCGCCGTTCGGCGACTGCACGACGATGCACGACAAGCTGAACCGTGCTCCGGCCAGCAGCGGCGGCAGCACGAGTTTGTTTTTCCAATCGGGCTGATATTCCGGGATCACCGTTTGAATCGCGGCGTCGCGACGTTGGTAACAGCCGGCTCCGTCAAGCATCCCGGTGATGTTTTCAATCGTCGTCTCGATGCCGAGCGACTCACCCAGCAACTCACCCAGCGCGAGACTGTCGGCTTCCGAATCCTTCTCCGGCATCATGATTCCAAACACTCGCTGCGGCCCGAATGCTTTCACGGCCAACGCAGCACAGACCGTCGAATCAATCCCGCCCGACAAGCCGAGCACGAGCCCTTTGCGCTTGAAGTCCACTGCGACTGTCTCTCGCATCCAATCGCAAATGCGAGCGACTTCGGCTGTGGCATCGAGCTTCAACAAGTCACGCGAAAATGCTTGAGTCACTGTTGTCATAATTGATCTTTCGTTGTTGATTTCTGGCCGAAAGCCGTGAGCCGAAAGCCGATGGCCGTTGTTCTTTCCAATTGAGAACAAAAAAGGATTACGGCTTTCGGCCAACGGCTGACGGCCATCGGTTAGGTTGCTGTAACTAAAATCTTCTTGTCGATCTTGCCGTTCGCCGTCTTCGGCAGAGCGTCGCGGAATTCGACTTGTTGCGGCACCATGAAGTCTTCGAGAAACGATCGGCAGTGAGCTTGAACGTCACGGACGGTCAACTCGACTCCGGGTTGCAGTCGCACGACCGCTCGGATCGCTTGGCCGAGCACCGCATCATCGACTCCGACGACTGCCGCTTCTGCGATGTGCGGATGCTGATGCAGGACATCTTCGACTTCGCGCGGGCTGACCTTCTCGCCGCGGCTCTTAATGATGTCGTCCTTACGCCCAACCCAGTAAAGAAAACCTTCGTCATCCGTGCGGAACAAGTCGCCGGTATAGAGCCACATCTCGTGCGGAATCTTGCCGGGCTTCAAACGGATCGCGGTCAGTTCGGGGGCTTCCCAATAACCCTTCATCACGTTTGAGCCGCGCACGACCAACTCGCCAACTTCGTTCGGGCCGAGTTCGTGTCCCTCGTCATTGAGAATCATCGTCTCGCAGTTCGGCATCGCTTTGCCGACCGAACTGGTACGGCGGTCGATCTCTTCGGGAGGCAGATAGCTGACTCGTTTGCATTCGGTCAGGCCGAACATCGAGAAGATCGTCACGTCCGGCAGCAGCTTTCGCAGTTTCAAAATGTATTCGACGGGGAACGCCGCTCCCGTGTTGCTGAAGTACCGCAGCTTCGACAAGTCGTACTTCGTCAAATCCATTTGCAGCAGGATCGCCACGACCGTCGGCACGATCGGGAAGCCGGTGACTCCCAGCTTCACGATCTTGTCGAGAATCGCGTGCGGGTAAGTGAACGACTTTTCGAGCACCAGCGTTCCGCCGTAATTGCAGCACATCAGCCACTGATACAGCCCGTAATCGAAGCTCAGCGGCAGCACGTTTAAGACAATGTCATCGGGCGTGTTCCGCAGATACGTCGTGATCGACGTGTTTGCCGCGACCATGTTCGCGTGCGTCAGCATCACCCCCTTCGGATTGCCCGTCGAACCGGACGTGTAAACCAGCGCGGCCAAATCCACGTCGATGCAACGCTTCTTCGGCGGCAACGTGTTCCCGCTGTTCTCGGCAACGAGATCAGCCCAACTCGTCAGCGGATGCGTGCAGTCGGCGACCTCATCCGTCTTGCCGACGACGATCACGTTTTGCAGATGCGGAGTCCCCGCCCATATCGCCTCGTAGCCTCGCAGTCGTTTGCTCTGAGCGATCAAACAAGACGCTCGCGAGTTATTCAGCAGATACGTCAGCTTGTCCGGCTTCGTGGTCGGGTTCGCCATGACGAACACCGCTCCGGCCTTGAGCACCGCCCAAACGCCGATCGCCGCCTCGACCGAGTTGTCGAGAAACAGCACGACCCGATCGCCGCGTTGCACGCCTCGCGCGATCAACCCGTGAGCGAGTTGATTCGCTTCGGTTTCAATCTCGCGATAAGTGACTCGCCGGTTGTCACAAATCAACGCGACCTTGTCCGGCATCCGCGCGGCGGTCTGTTCGAGAAATTCTTCGAGTTGCATGACATCTCCCTGGAGTGCGGCGGCTTGACGCCGCCCTCCATTCTGGCACCCTCGGTCTTCGAGAACCAAGAAACTGTCCGAACGAAAACCGACGATTCAACGATTCGTTTTTTGTGTTCTGAACGCGACTTGGACCTTGGATGGAGGGCGGTGTCGAGCCACCGCACTCCAAGCCCTACTTCGCCTCTTCCAGTTTCGCCTCGATGAACGCGATCAAACGGTTGATCGAATCGAGGTTGTCCGGCACGAGGTCGTTGTCTTCGACCTTGATTTCAAACTTGTTCTCGATGAACGAGACCAGTTCAAGCACGCCCGTCGAATCGATCAACCCTTGCTCCAGCAGCGAGTCATCACCGTCGAGCGACACATTCTTCCGGCCAAACAAAAAGTTGTCGGTCACGAATCCACGCACATCAGTTTCAATCGTCGGCATGTTGTCCTTTCAAAAGTGTTTCGTTTAACCGCAGGGCCATCGGCCCGCGCGCCGCCGTGATCCAAGACCGCGCGGGCCGATGGCCCTGCGGTTAAACGATGGGTTGTCACACACACGCAGCCTCCGGCACATCGACCGGGCGGCCATTCACAAATTGCTCGACCACAAGCTGAGCCGACAGGATGCCGACCAGCGCCATGTTGTCTTTGGTTCCAATCGCGGCTCCGGTGCGAGCCTTCTCGACCAGCTTGCTGACTGCGTCGGGATCGAACAGCCCGGCCGAGCGAATCGCGTCCGGCGACAACATCGCATCGACGTACTCGAAGCGCGCCATGCCGGCGTCGGTATCGAAGAAACTCTGCGCGTCGGGTGCTCGATACGGTTGCTTCGAGCGATTACGAATCGAATCCGGCACGAGATGTTTCGTCGCGTTCTTGAGGATGTGCTTTTCATCGAGTCCCGCCATCTTCAGTCGCGGTGGCAGCTTCGCGGCGAACTCAACAATGCGGTGATCGAGGAACGGGAAGCGGCCTTCGATGCTGTTGGCCATCGTCATCCGGTCCCCTTGCGACGACAGGATGTAGCCCGGCATCAACCCGCGAGCCTCCAAGTACTGCGATTGCGAGAAGCCATCCCACTTGTGAAACGCGGCTGGCAATCGAGCTTCCGCTTCGATCAGCGGGTCGTGGTCGTACGCCGCAGCCTGCATTTCCGGCGTGAGAAACGCTTTGAGCTTGCTCGTCAATTCAAATCGCGGCAGATGCGAGAAGAACGGATGACCGACTGTCTGCGGCTTCACTCCGAAGAACGCTCGCAGATACGCCGGCGGCTGCGACTGAATGTTTTTCATGTACGGGTACAGCCGCTTGAGCAGCATCGGCCGAATCTTCGAGTCCGGCTGTCGCGACCAGAACCGCCGCAGCTTCGCCTCTTTGAAGATGTCGTAGCCGCCGAACGCCTCGTCCGCCCCTTCGCCTGTCAGCACGACCTTGATCCCCGACTCGCGCACCAACTTCGACAACAAGAACAACGGAGCCGGGGCCGTTCGCAGAATCGGCGACTCGGTGTGTCGTATGACTTGTGGGAAGACTCGACCGATGTCGTCGTGCGAGCAACGAATCGTGTGATGCTCGGTGCCGAGCCGCTCGACGACTTCGCGCTGGAAGACGCTCTCGTCAAATTCTGGATTCTCGAACTCGACCGAGAACGTGCAGAGCCGCTCGCGATTCAAATCCTTCGCTAACGCCGCCGTGATCGACGAATCGAGTCCGCCAGACAGATACGCCCCGACCGGTACGTCGCTGCGGAGTCGCAGCTTCGTCGCGTCGGTCAACAGCTCAAGCAGTTGCTCTTCGAGTTCTCGAGCCGGCACGTTGTCGAAGGTCTCGGAGAAATCGACATCCCAGTACTGCGAGACCGTCAGCTTGCCATCTTGCACGACAAGCGAGTGTCCCGGCGGCAGCAAATTGATCCCGGCAAAAATCGTTCGCGGCGGCTGAGCTGACCAGAAAGTACAGAGCTGATCGAGTCCGACGGGATCAATCGACTTGCTCACGCCGGGGTGTGCAAAGATCGCCTTCACCTCGGACGCAAACAGGAACGCATTGCCGCTGACCGTGTAAAACAGAGGCCGTTTCCCCAGTCGATCGCGTGAGAGGAACAGCTTTTTGCGCCGAGCGTCCCAAACGGCGAACGCCCATTGTCCGTTGAAGTGCGTGACGCAATCCTCGCCCCACTGAGCGTACGCTTGCAGCAGCACTTCGGTGTCCGACGTTGTCGAGAATCGCCGGCCGAGCGAGATGAGCTCTTGCCTCAGTTCGATGTAGTTGAAGATCTCGCCGTTGAACGTGACGACCAGTTCGCTCTGCTCATCCGCAAGAGTCATCGGCTGCGCACCGCCACTCAAGTCGATGATGCTCAACCGCGTGTGCCCCAACCCGACGGAGCCGCGGAGTTCAATGCCGTTCGCATCCGGGCCGCGATGTTCGAGCGTGTCGATCATCCGTTGCAGCACTTCGCGCCGCGCCGGCTGTCCATCAAATCTTTGAATCCCTGCAATGCCACACATGCTGATGATCTCGACCTGACTTGGAAGGCTTCCGCAGACTCGTCACGCGGCCTGCGTGAACGACCCGCCGCTTGACGTCCGAATTAGTTGCCGAAACGTAGACCACGGAACCGCCGAGTCAATTTTCCCGACGAGGGCCGTCGCAAAGGGCTGATGCACATTTCAAATCAGGCGGGCATGTTGCCTTTCTGCATCGAATCCGTGCTCGCCTCGAATCCGCATCGCAACGATTGTTCCGAAGACTTCATGGCGTGGCATTTTGGCAACATCCTGCTCGCGCGGATTGATTGCTTCGCTTCGCAGCTTGCGGTACTTTCCGCCCCAATTCTGTTCGCGCCCGTAGCTCAATTGGATAGAGCGTCGGACTTCGGATCCGAAGGTTGGGGGTTCGACTCCCTCCGGGCGTAATGCTTCTAACTCTTGCCGAATCCTGTAGTTGGGATACCTGCCTGTGTCGGGCAGAGCGGCCAAAATGTCTGTCATTCCTCAGTATGGTACTGAGGAATGCAGCCATGAGGTCTCTCATGCCCCGCAAACCCAACTCCGTTCCCGCCTATTGCCTGCATCGTGCTTCGGGAAAAGCCATCGTGCGGATCAACGGCCGCGACCGCTATCTCGGCCCCTACGGCAGTGACGAATCACGAGCGGAATACGACCGCGTGATCGCCGAATGGCTGGCCTCCGGGCGGCAGGTCGAACTTGCCAGCAGCGTCGCCGACAAGCCGACCCTGTCCGTCAATGAAGTCATGCTGGCGTTCCTCGACTTCGCCGACGGCTATTACTGCAACGGCAAGGAGCTGTCCAAGGAGGTCGTGAACTACAAGCTCGCGCTGCGGCCGTTAAAGCAACTTTATGGTCATACTCCCGCCGAGCAGTTCGGCCCGCTGGCGCTCAAGGCTCTGCGTCAGCACATGATCGAGGTGCAGAGTCTTTGCCGCAAAGAGGTCAACAAGCGGATCGGCCGGATCAAGCGTCTCTTCAAATGGGCCGCGAGCGAGGAGTTGGTTTCTGCCTCCGTATTCGAGGGACTGCGCACCGTCGAGGGGCTTCGCGTCGGTAGGACCACGGCCCGCGAGAATCCACCGATCAGGCCGGTGGACGATGCGACAGTGGAAGCAACGCTTAAGTTCGTTTCTCCGCAGGTCCGGGCCAT
>JAYVQJ010000676.1:0-6350 GCA_043777235.1 Planctomycetia bacterium | reverse complement strand
TGAGTGCGGCGCGGAGGCCGAGACGACTATCATGGCCGCTCCGCAGTGGACCATTTCTGCGGACTACTTCTTCGATGGACACTCCGATGGCGAACGCTCCTGATGGAAAGCCCGCAAATCACCCCCCCAGCGTTCCTGCGGCGGCGATCTTCCCAGCCAGTGGATCGACGAATGAGCCGGTGCTGGCTCCTAACGAATCCGCTGGGACTTATTTGCTCTCCGATCCGCAACCGAATGCCCCGTCGGAACTCGACTGGAAGGGGAACGATGCCCGCGCTGCATTGACGGTCGCAAGCAAAGCTGGCTCTGACCACGCGGCATCATCTGGCAGGCGATTGACGAAAAACTCACCGTGGGTCTTGGTCGGCTGCAATCTGCTGGTGTTCATGTCGAGCGTCTGCATCATGGTGTTGGAACTGACGGCCTCGCGGTTGATCGCGAAGCATGTGGGGAACTCACTCTACACCTGGACCTCGGTCATCGGCGTGGTGCTGGCGGGGATCACGATTGGCAACTTTCTGGGAGGTTGGCTGGCGGATCGCGCGGCACCAAGCAAGTTGCTCAATTGGTTGTTCTTGGCGGCCAGTGTTCTTTGCATGAGCGTGCTGTGGTTGGATGGCATCGCCGGCGGCCAGAAGCGACCGGAAAGTTTGAGCTGGCCGATGTGGGTCGTGTGCGTTGTTGGGATGATGTTCTTCTTGCCGTCGGCCGCGCTGGGGACGATCTCTCCGGTGGTTGCGAGCTTGGCGTTGTCGCATAGTCGAAAAATCGGCTCGACGGTCGGCAACGTTTACGCTTGGGGAGCACTCGGTTCGATCATCGGCACGTTCCTGGGAGGCTTCGTGTTGATCGACACGCTTGGTACACGAGCGATTGTCGCGTTGGTCGCGGGGACGCTGGCCGCGATGGGATTTTTCGCCGCCGGAAGTCAGTGGGCGTTTCGATCTGCGGTGCTCTTCGGATGGATGCAGTTCATCACCTTCGTTGGTTTCACGGCGGCGGTGACTGAATCAGGGATGAGCGATCTCGCGTTGATGCTGACCGGCAAGCCGCTGACTCTTCAGGACGAATACGACCCGGATCGAATCGTCCGCAACAAGTCGGACTACGGCGAACGGCTCGGCCGGCAGTTGCATGAACTCGGCCTGACGCTCGGCCTACGCGATGACAAGCTCAACGAATACCACGACGAGAGCAACTACTCCTACATCAACGTCAGCCAGACCACGGAGCACGGCAACCGCGTCGCGGTGTTGAAGCTCGACAAGCTGATTCACAGCTACTACGTGATCGATCACCCGAACGAGCTGAATTATCTCTACGAGAAGATTTATGCGGCCGTTACCGAGCAGGCCGTCGCGACGTGGGATCGCACGACGATCGTGTCACTGGCCGATCTGCGCCGTAACGTTGAACAACAAAGAAAAGAGATGGCTGCTCGTTTCCCGCCCACTTTGGAAGAGAACAAGGGAGAGGGGCTGAATGCGTTGGACGACGCGGCCCGAAAGATTCTCGACGGCAACTCCGATGAAAAACCGGCCGAGCCGAAATTAGATGCGGACGTCGATGCGAATGTGACAGGAACTCAGGGGGACTCGCTGGCATTGGCCGAAATCAGTCGGCAATTGCCGTCGTGGATCACGTTTGATGCGGACAAGCAAACGTTGTCGCTGCATGGTGGGATGACTCCCGACTTGCGGATCGAATTATTGCGTCGGCATCCCTACGCGAATTATTGGCAAGCGGTCGAACGGCTGGCCGAGCTGACTCATGAAGGAGACTGGGGCGGCTTCGCGAGCGTTCCGCTGATCGCTCTGCCGAAAGGAATCACGTTGCCAGCGAGATTCAAAGAGAAATTGATCTACGACCGGCACCTGCAAGCTCTCAATGCGTATGGTAAGTTCGATACCGAAGAGGTGCAGTCGTTGTTGCAGCTTGGCGATCTCGATGCCGTGACGTATCGCGAAGGGGTCGAGCAGTTGTATCGGCGGTCGCGTCAGATCGGCACGCTGTTTCTCGGCGGTGGCGGTTTCGTGTTCCCGCGCTGGGTCGAGTCGATGTTTCCGCACGAGCCGTTGATTCACGTCGCCGAACTGGACCCCGCCGTGAAGGCCGCCGTGCAGGCCAAGATGGGTTTGCCTCCCGATGACAAGACTCATGTGAAGACGACGATCGGCGATGCTCGCAACTTCGTCGAGGACCGCGTGCGCTGGAATGATGAAGCGGTGAAGCGCGGCGAGAAGCCGGTGCTCTATGACATCGTCTACGGTGACGCCTTCAACGACTTCAGCGTCCCCTGGCATCTGACCACGAAAGAGTTTTCCGAGAAGATCGAAAAACTGCTGCACCCGACCGAGGGAATTTACCAGGTCAATCTGATCGACATTTATCCGCGCACTGAGTTTCCAGGGCATCCCCAAAAGGGCGGCGAGAAATTCAGCGATCCGGCTAGAGGAGTCGAGGGAGACACCCCGGAAGTACTGACTCGGTATGTCACCGATCCAGGGGTATGGGCCTCCGCGCCGGCTCCGTTCGAGGGAGTGGAAGTCACGCCGACGGAAGATTACGCCGGCTTCCGCCTGGCGGTACGCGGCGTCATGTCCGACCCGCTGCGAGATCGGCTGCTCAAACTCGCGGATGACAAGCCGGGCTTCGCGAAAGCTGTGCAAAAACTTTATGACGACTCACACAAGCAGCGCACGGGTCGATTCCTCGGCAGCTACGTCAACACGATTTCATATGTCTTCCCGTTCGTGTACGTCCTCAGCAGCACGACCAGCTTGCCGCACGATAACCGTGACACGTTTGTGATCGTCGCCTCGAAGCGCAAGCTCGATCTGACGAACCTCCGCCAAGCCAGCAGTCATTGGAGCGGTGCGCCGTTCGCCAGTCTCGAAACATCACCGAAAGGAGAGCGACAAGCTCGCGGCCAGATTCGCGAGATTCTCGCGAACGCCTACAAGATGGTGTTGACCGACGACTTCGCCCCTGTGGACAACCTGCTAAGTTCTGTCTTTGATGAACGCTGATTGCGAGCGATTAGGGATTTGGGGTTAGCGACAGACAACAAGCTAACGACCAGCCGCATTTCCTAATCCCCAACCCCTAACCCCCCGACCCCTCCTCCTATGGCGATTCAATTCAACTGCCCGTACTGCACTGCCACGATCAAAGTCCCGGATAATGCCGCTGGCAAAAAAGGAACGTGCCCGCAATGCGGGACGAAGGTCGTTGTGCCGGTTCCGAAGAACGCACCTCCTGCGTCCCAGACTGCGCCGCAACTTTCTGCGAATGCAGCACCGCCTGCCGCTCCAAATTTTTTCCCGAGTGCTGCGCCGACCGCTGCTCCCGAGGCCGCGCCCATGCTGGCACAACAGCCGCCAATGCAATGGACTGGGTTTCCTCCCGCGCCGGGGATGCCGTTTGGGTTTGATCCCAATCAACCAATGACCGCTCCACCGGGATATGCAGCTCCGCCTGGCTATGCTCCTCCCGCTGGGTTTGCTCCGGGACAGCCATTCGTTCCCGCACCAGCAGCGACGATGCCGTCCGAGCCTGCGGCGACACCGCGGAAGCCTCCGAAGAAGCGAAAGCAAACACTGACTCCGGCCATGATGGGGATCATCGCTGTCGTAGTGATCGCTGTCGGGGCCGTCGCGTATGTTTTCCTCAAACCCGGAGCGAAAGCGAATCCGCTCAGCGGCACGCTCACCGGAACTCGTCTCGCGAAGGGCAAGTTGCAGCCGGCTCTCGTGCATCGCGATTGGTTGGAAGGGATCGACGAAGAGACCGTCACTGGCGTGCTCAAGCAAATGGAGAAGCGCACGGTCACGCTTCGCAGCGATGCCGTCGTGCTGAAATTTCAGGGAGCCGCGGACGGGATCAAAGTCACCGCCACTCCGGGTCTGCACGGTGAGCTGATCGCGGTCGATGTCACGAGTCACAAGGCGCTCAACAACTGGCAACAGAAGCAAGGGGTGAAGCTCAGTGACCGGCACCAGAAGGAGCTTATCCGCGCAGCCAAATCGCTGATCCAAGAATGGGCCAAGGCTGAGGCCGCCGGCGAAAAGAAATTGGACTTCAGCCGCTTTCACGACACGCTCGGTCTTGCCGCGCTCACATCGGGTCTCGGCGCGGAAGCCGTCGCCATCGTCGACCGCATCCCGCACCGTTGCATCGCCGAGCAACAAGGCCTGCTCTATTTTCTGCTTCCCGAAGGAACCGATCACTTCGAATTGCAAGGTCGCGCCGACAGTAAAGGAGCCACTGTGTTCGCCGGTCATTTCGTCGTCGAAGTCGAAACAGTGGCTCCCAAGAAGTCCAAGAAGACCGAGGACAAAACCGAGATGGCCGATGAAGAGGATGGTGAAATGAAAACCAAATCCTTCGGCCGTCCCGCCCTCAACGACCCCGCCGCGATGGATGAGTCGATGCCGGAGAAGGGGATACCTGCGAAATCGAAATCGAAGAAAGATGAATGACGCGGACAACAACGAACCGGGAAACCGAGAACCGAGAATGAAAAATGAGCCGCCAAACGACTGACTTCCCGTTTCTCATTCTCCGTTCTCGGTTTCTCGGTTTCCCGGTTGTCTTCGCCTTTCTGCTGTCCGCCCCGCTCGCCGCACAAGATCACGTCGTCCTGCAAACCGAAGGGACCAGCAGCCGGACGACGATGCCGTGCCAGATCGTGGACTACACCGGCGAACGAATCACCGTGCAGTTCAAAAACGCAGCCACGGAGAAGTCGTATCCCGCCGAGCAGGTGATCGAGGTCCGCACCGCGTGGTTAGAATCGCATGAGCGCGGTCGCAAGCTGCTGGCCGATCGTCAATTCGACGAAGCCATTCGAGCCTTGCAAGCGGCGCTCGTCGCGGAAAAGCGAGGTTGGGTGCGCCGCGAAATTCTGGCTCTGCTGATTCGTGGCTCATCGCGATCTGGAGACCGGGCCTCCGCCGGCACGCGATTCCTGCAATTGCTGGAGAGCGATCGCACGACTCGTCAGTTCGGTTTGATCCCGCTGGTCTGGGCCGCCGAGTCCGTCTCCGGTGCGGCGAAGACTCAAGCTCGAACTTGGTTGACGCAAGAATCCGACGCGGCCCGATTGCTCGGTGCCAGCTTGCTGCTCAGCGATGCCACCAACGGCGACTCGGCGGCGCAGGAACTACAAACTCTGCAACGCAGCACCGACGAACGAGTCCGCTCGCTCGCGCAAGCCCAATCCTGGCGACTAAAACTGCGAGCGCTGGAAATCGGCGATCTCGAATTGACCCGCTGGGAGAGTCGCATTCACGAGATGCCCGCGTCTCTGCGCGGAGGTCCGTCATATCTGCTCGGCCGAGGTTGGACGATGCGTCGCGAACACGATCGAGCCGCGACCGCGCTGTTATGGACCGCGTTAATGAATGACGGCGACGCGCGACTCGCCGCCCGCGCCGGAGTCGAAGCAGCCGAGTCCCTCAAACGCCTCGGCCAACCGGACGACGCACGACGCCTCCTGCAAGAAATCGCCACTCGCTTCCCCGACACCGAATTCGGCGAAGCCGCCAAGTAGCCTTGGAGTGCGGTGGCTCGACACCGCCCTCCATTCAGGTGACGTTGACGTCGATCGCCGCGAAAGGCTTCCGGTGGGAAACGGACTCTCAATTCGATGGTCTTCAGAAGTTGTCAGTCGCGTTGGCTCTTGAATGGAGGGCGGCGTCAAGCCACCGCACTCCAGGGCTACTTGCCGATGCAGAACTTGCTGAAGACACGATCGAGTACGTCGTCGGTGTAGACCGCGCCGACGATGTGGCCGAGATGTTCGAGAGCTTCTCGCAATTCGACGATCACCAAGTCGTCACCAAGTCCCAGCACTGCCGCGTCTGCCGTGCGATCGAGCGCGTCTCGCGCAGCCAGCAAACTGTTTTGACAACGCGCCGCCGTCATGCCGATCCACTGCCGCCGACCTTGCGATTCCACAGCTAAGACGTCGCTCAATCGGGCACACAATTCATCGAGACCTCGGCCATCGCGGGCGCTGACCGTCGCTTGGACGCCCTCGTCCGAGAGCGTCCAAACTACGGAAGTGCAATCCGCCTTCGTTCCGATGCGCAAGACCGGTCGTTGTTCGCGAGACAGTTCCTCGATCAATTGCTTGTCCATCGCGACATCGACGGATAAGTCACTGCACCACACGATCAAGTCCGCTCGCTGCCACTGTTCGCTGCGCCGTTGTTGTGCCAATGCGTCGATCCCACTGGTCTCTGAATCCCAACCGGCCGTGTCGATCAGATCGACGTGCAATCCGCCGCGATCCAACGGCACGCAAAGATAGTCTCGCGTCGTGCCGCTGACCTCCGAGACCAACG
>JAYVQJ010000675.1:0-1660 GCA_043777235.1 Planctomycetia bacterium | reverse complement strand
TACTAACCCGCAGCGTCAGCGAGGGCGATGACAAGAGGCGTTTCCCTTTGTTTCCCTCGCTGACGCTGCGGGTTACTGGGGTAAAGTAAGTGCCATTGAGCTGACGCCGCCCAGCTCGCCTTGTCGATGTTATCGCCTGCTATTCGTCGTCCTCGTCCTCTTCGTAATCCGGGTGCAGCGGGTCTTCCGGCGAGAAGAAAAAATCGCCGAGTCCCATCGGGACGACGTTGCCACCCAATGTCGAACGCTTTCGCTCAGCGAGGTCTTTCAAGTCGAGAGCCTCTTCGCCGAGACAGCGATGCAGACTCTCACGCCAGGCGGCGTCTTTGCTCAGCGGATGTGTCGGGTCTTGAGCGGCTCGCTTGATCGCGTACCGCAGCACGTTGATGCCGTCGCGAGTCGAGAAATCCAATTTCAACTCGTGGGCCTGCTGCAAGAACTCGACGGTCAGGTTGAGCATCTCCGTATCGGCGAATGGCAGGTGGTATTTCAGAATCGCCATCTCGTCCTCGCGCGCCGGGTGACTTAGCTCCAGCGTCGGCTGCAAGCGGCTGAGGATGTAATCGGGAATCTCGAAGGTCGACTCGTCATCGTTCATCGTCACCGCGCAGCAGAATCGCCGATCTGCCGGAATCGTGATGCCGGCGACGATCGACTCAACGTACCGTCGATGATCGAGCAGCGACGCGAGGCTGGCCCACGACTTCTCGTTCATGCGGTTGCCTTCATCGAGAATGCAGATGCCGCCGGTGATCATCGCCGTGACCAGCGGCGAAGCGTGGTAGACGATCTTGCCGCTCTCAGCCAGTACCGGCGTGATGAGCAAATCCTCTGGCCGCGTGTCCGACGTGCATTGATAGATGTAAAGCGGCTGCTTCCGCACGCGGGCTCCGGCGATCGCCAGCGTTGTCTTGCCGATGCCCGGTGCTCCGACCAATCGCGGAGCCAACGGCAGATCGGCGTCATCGACCAGCAGCCAGCAGGCCAGCAATTGCTTGAGCACTTCTCCTTGTCCGATCCATTGCCCTTCGGTTGGATCAGGCTCGGACAGGAACAATCGCACGCCCCCAATTTCCACGGATTTCGACATCGAATGAATCATCCTCTCAGCGTTGATGGAGACCAGCTTCGCAACGGCGGCGATGATACGAGGTTCACGCAACGGGAGGAATTCAGTCGTGTCTCAGTCATTCGACTGTTTGAGTTACCGTAGGGTGGGACAAGCGGCGCTTCGCCGCGCCGGCCCACCAGACATTTTCGGCGGGCATTCTGGTGGGCCGGCGCTCGAAGCGAGCTTGTCCCACCCTACATCGTCGCAAGTCAGATCGTCGAAGTCATGATGTGCCGGGCTATTGTCGGTCATACCTGACCGGACTTAGAAACCGCTCCGTTTGAGCATTCCGTCAGCAAACCGAACCAGAACGACAGAATCCTGAATTGAGGAAACCACACATGGCCGTCAAGAAGAAGTCCACTCCAACGACTCGACAGTATTGGCTGTTCAAGTCCGAACCGGAGGCGTATTCGATTTCCGATCTGGCACGCGAGCCAACGAAGACAACGTTCTGGGACGGTGTCCGCAATTATCAAGCTCGCAATTTTCTGCGCGATTCGATCCAACTCGGTGACCGAGTTCTCTTCTATCACAGCAACGCCGATC
>JAYVQJ010000674.1:0-1661 GCA_043777235.1 Planctomycetia bacterium | reverse complement strand
AACCGCTCTTCCGATTCCGGTACGAAGCCGGGCGATGCCGGGCCGGTGGACCCGATGTAGAGAAAGCCGTTCTCTGCGAACTTGGGATGGAACGTCGCGTTGTAGATGATCGTCTCCGAGGGAAACTCGAGCAGCGTCTCGAAGGACTCGACGTCCGCGTTGTCTTTGAAGCGAATCAGCACCGGCTTTGTTTGCAGTCCCGCGAGCATCCAATCGCTGCCGGGGACATGTGCTCCGAAGACCGGCAGGTTGAGCTTCAATTTCGGATACGCGACCTTCGTCCGAAACGGTGCGGGCGGTTCCGGCGATCCATGCACGCGCGACGTCGTCAGCGGTTCGAGCTTCTCGATCCCGAATGGCCGCTTCGCCTCCGACTTGTCCGGGCCGATGAATTTGAGTTCGGCGTAATCTTCCCAGCGATGAAAGTCGGCACCCGGCTTCGAGGCTATCGGCGAGATCCATGAGAGGTCCGGCGTCTCCCAGTCGATCGAGTAGTCGTAGCGGCAAAGGACAAACTTCCAAACCTCGTCGATTGCCGGTCGGCCACCGGTTTTGATGAAGTCGCGCCACGGAATCTTGCCTTCGACCGACCAACCTTTGTCTCGATCGGTCCAATCGTTGAGCGTTCCGTCGAGCACGACTTTCGATTCGATGTGAAACTCTTGAGCCTTCCGAAACCGCGCGACGTGCCCGCGCCGCGGCAGGAACATATCGAACACCGTGTTCTTCGCATTGATCTGGAACTCGTAGTAGCCCGGCCTGTCATTCGACGGCTTGAAGAACAACTCGAAGACATCGTTGTCCCACGTGTCGCCGTCGTGCTCGGTGACGTCCGCGTACAAGTCGGCATCGACCATGTCGGCAATGAAATACAAATTGTCCCGATCCCAGAGCAACCGAGCCTTCGTCGCCGTCTTCGCCGGCCGAGCCTCTTTGCCGAGCCACGGCAACTGAAACGAATCAATCACCTCGGCCGCGGCCCACGCTTTGTCGTCCCCTTTTCCGTCGATGACGATCGGCAGTTCCGTGAAGCGGCACTCGTGGGGCTTGGGAGTCGGTTTGTCTTCGGCCGAAGAAACCGAGGTGCATACCAAAAAGAAAAAGAGGATCACGCGAAGGCGCGAAGCCGCGAAGGCAAACAAGGCAATACTTCTGTTTGGAAGCTGGGAAGGAACTCGACTGACCATCTCGACTCTTCCTTTCATTCTGGCTCAACGGTGATCGCTTTAACTTCGTGTCTTCGCGCCTTCGCGTGAGACCTGCTCGTCTTGTGACCTCACTAATGCCGCGAACCGCTCACCGCGCTCGATGTAATTGCGAAACCAGTCGTAGCTCGCGCAGCCGGGCGAGAGGAGTACGACATCACCCGGCACGGAAACTTGCAAGCTCCACGCGACCGCCGGTTCGAGCGACTCGAAGCCACGGCAGATCGGGCCGGTGACGTTGGCCTCGCGCGCGGCCGCCTCAATCAATTTGCCGAGTTGCGGTCCCGTCTGTCCGAGCAGTGCGACTGCGCGGCAGCGGCTCACGGCGGCCGTCGCGATTGCTGACAAGTCGATCTGTTTGTCGTAGCCGCCGGCCAGCAGCACGATCGGCTCGTCGAACGACTGGAGTGCCAGAACGGTCGCTTCGGGGGTCGTGCTCTTCGAGTCGTTGAAACA
>JAYVQJ010000673.1:0-1661 GCA_043777235.1 Planctomycetia bacterium | reverse complement strand
GGGCTAGCGCCGCGCGGCTAATTCTGGGACTTCGTATTATTCGGCAAGTTAGAGCGGTTCCATCGGCCGTGTAGCGGTGATCTGTAGCCGAAGTCGCCAGACTTCGGGGCGGAACTCTGGCGAGTCCCGCTACAGCAACTTTGAACCGCTCTAATGTATCAGGACACGGATGACGCAGACGGCACGGAATGATGAGAAAGTACGCGAGGCTGAATCTCCCCATCGCGTTTCCATTCTCGTCTTGGTTACGTTCCAAAAAACGCGTGTGATAGTTCGTCGATCACGGCATTTGACATCGGCACGAGCGGCCCCAACGGGCGGCTGTCGATCATCGCTTCGGCGGTGGCCTCGAGGACTTCCAGCCGGTCGAACGCATCGAGCACACTGCTGCCGACCACCATCACACCGTCGTTGTCCAGCAGCATGATCGGCTGAGTCAGCGTCATCCGTTCGGCCAGATCTCGGCCGTCACCGACTCGCGCGCCGAACGGCGAGCGTTGCACGTCCCGCAGCAGAATGAAACTTTCGGGAATCGTCCGCGAATCCAATGTGGCCTCGGTGACGCTGAAGGCCGTCGCGTTCACTGGATAGGCATTGATGATCGACTGCACGTCGCGCTGCCGCTGGTAAATCGCGCGGTGTCCAGTGGTCGAGGAACTCGGAGTCTTCCCCAGTTCGGGTTGTCCGTTCTCGACGAGCACAACGTCGTCCGGTTCGATGCGGCTGCGATCGACACCGTGCGGCGTGATGAGAAACGAGTCATCCCCCAACCGAGCCGACAAGGCTCCTTCCGTGCTGATCATCAGCCGCTGGCGTTCGCTGCGACGCACGAACTCGCAAATCTGCCGCCGCAATTCCTTTTCTTCGCTGGAGACAGGTGATCGAGTCGAGCAAGAAGTAACCCGAAGCGTCAGCGAGGGCGAAGGCTTCACTTGAATTCGCTCACGATCATCGTCGCTGGGTACGCTCGCCCTCGCTGACGCTTCGGGTTGGTGTGGACTTCTCATGAGCACTGCATCATCGAGACACCGCACCTCGCCAAGTTGCGAGCCTTTGATCATGGTCTTCGCTGCGAACTCCAGAGTCTCAAATCGTTCGAACGCTTGTTGCAGCGAGTCTCCGGCCGTCACGACACAGTGATTCTCCAGCACGACACAATCAAAACCGCGAGCGAATGTCTCGGCGATGTTCTTTCCGAGCGCCGGACTGCCAGGCAACGCATACGGAGCGAAGCCGACTTCGCCGCAGATGCGCCACGACTGATGCAGCAGTCGCGTGTCGGGGACTCGGCGACAAATGCTGAACGCGACCAGCGCCACCGGATGCGCGTGAACGATCGCTCGCAAGTTCGGTCGAGCGGCGTAGATCGCCTGATGAAACGGCAATTCAGACGACGGCCGATGCTTGCCATCAATCGAGCCGTCGGCTTTCACGAGGATGATGTCGTCGCGTCGCAAGCTTCCTTTGTCGACACGGGCCGGAGTGATCCAGACATCGCCGTTGTCTTCTCGAATCGACAAGTTGCCGCCCGACGTCGTCGTCATTCGCGAACGATAGATGCGTTCCATCGTCGCCAGGATTTCGTCACGCGGATGCAGCAAGTTCATGGCGTCGTTACCCCGCAAGTTAATCACGCTGACACCGGGCAATTCGAGTCACGG
>JAYVQJ010000672.1:0-6362 GCA_043777235.1 Planctomycetia bacterium | reverse complement strand
ACAGTGCAACGCGAGATTGGAGACATCGATTGCCACCGGAATCGTCACACGCCCACCCTGAGGACTCTTAGGATGCCCTCGCTTGACGTGCTTAAGGGCACTGTTAATGCCTTCGACAAATGCTCGCTTCGTGTCGCGGTTGATCGACACAACTTTCGCCGGCCCTTGGCCACGAAAGTTGCCGCTCAATACCACAACCATGTCTTCTCGACGTAATCTCATATTTGCACCTAAACGACTTCCACCGCCAAGCTGACAATCTTCATGAACTTCTTATCCCGCAACTCGCGAGCAACCGCACCGAAAATACGTGTCCCGCGAGGGTTGTTGTCTGCATCTACCAAGACAGCGGCATTGCTATCAAAGCTGACGTACCCGCCGTCCTCGCGTCGAACCTTCTTCTTTGTGCGAACGATCACCGCCTTAACTACCTGGCCTGATTTCACCGCACCACCCGGAAGCGCTTTCTGAATGCTTGCCACGACGACATCGCCAATTCCGGCTGTACGACGATGAGTTCCACCAAGCACCTTGATTGTCCGCACCGTCTTCGCGCCGGTATTGTCTGCAACATCCAGCATTGTCTGCATCTGAATCATGACTGACTTACCTTCTTCAGACAGGCCACCTGCCCATCACTCAAATCAGGGCGCTTGACGCTCCAAAGCTGCAATAGAACTCGCTGCCTACTTAGAAACCACTCGAACCAATTCCCAGCGTTTCCGCTTCGATAATGGCCGAGACTCTACCAATTCCACGACGTCCGAAATACTGGCCTCTTCTTTTTCATCGTGCGCTAAACAAACCGTCTCGCGATTGATGAACTTCCCTGTGACACCATCCTTTACACGCCGAGCGATCGAGACGCGAATCGTCTTCTGCATCTTGTCCGAGGTGACACGACCAATAACCCGCCTTTTCATAATCAACCCTTCCCGACTGCATCTACTTCTGATTCAACAAGGTCAAAACTCGGGCCAGATCCTTCCGGATCTCACGACGTCGCTTCGCTTCCGCGGCATTCGCAGCCACGGTCGCGACATGATGCAGCAATTCCAACTTCAGCGCAGCCACAGTCTGCTGTAATTGGTCTGCCGACGAACTCCGCAATTCTTTAGCACGCATCGGTATCAACCTATTTTTGACCTCGAACTCAACTCATACGTCGCGCTCACCTCGCATGACGTGCGACCAACGACACTCGCAATGGAAGCTTATGAGCGACCCGCGCAAAACAATCACGAGCCGCATCATGCGACACACCCGCTAACTCAAAGAGAATTGTCCCCGGCTTAATGACCGCGACCCAGTGGTCGGGCTCACCCTTACCGGTTCCCATTCGAGTTTCAAGAGGCCGCGCAGTCACAGACTTATTTGGAAAGATGCGAATATACAACTTCCCCTCGCCGCGAATGTATTGATTCGCAGCCACGCGGCAAGCCTCGATGGTGGTTGCTGCGATGTGACCAGCGTCCAAAGACTGAAGGCCCCAATCACCGAAAGCAACCTTTGCACCGCGACTAGCGTTACCTCTTATGCGACCTCTTTGGCTTTTGCGGTGCTTGACTCGCTTCGGCATTAGCGCCATTTGAACTCACTCCGTCTACAAACGGTCCGTTATCGATCCAAACCTTGCAACCAATCGTACCCTGAGCCGTCTTCGCAACTGCGAAGCCGTAATCAATAAACCGCAAAATTGTCGACAATGGAATCGAACCTCGAATTGCTTTTTCGGTTCGCGACATTTCGGCACCGCCCAGGCGGCCTGACAATTCCACCTTCACGCCGAAAGCCCCAGACTCCATCACCGTATCCATCGACTTCTTCATCGCTCGACGAAAACTCGTCCGCTTTAACAACTGCTGAGCAATGTCCTCAGCAATCAAAATTGCATTTCGAGCGGGTTGAGCAACTTCGACAATCTTCAAATCCATCCGACGACCAGTGAACTCCTCCAGCTCAGCCTTGAGCTTGTCCACTTCCTGACCCTTACGGCCAATGATGATTCCCGGTCGAGCCGTGTGCAGATGCACGATCACTTGATCGCGAGTCCGCTCAATCTCAATTCGCGGAATGCCCGAATACTGATACTTATTAAGAATGTACTTGCGCAGTCGCAAGTCCTCCCCTAGCAGCGTGCTGAATTCTTTCTTCGACGCATACCACTTACTCTTCCACGACTCGGTAATGCCGAGGCGGAAACCAGTTGGTCGAACTTTTTGACCCATAAACCACCTACCCCGTCGATCGCACGCCTTAAGCAACTCGATCTATATTGATTCTCGTTCATTACAGCTCAGGCACATCAACCGCCATGAAGATGTGCGACAACCGCTTTCGAATCACAAAGGCCTGGCCGCGTGACATTGGACGAATGCGGCGCATGATTGGACCAGTCCCAATTTCAACTTTCGTGAGCACCAAATTATCTGCGTTACGAACCCCGCGGTCTTCGGCATTCGCGACCAATGACGCCAAGCATTTTCGCAGGAGCTTCGCGCCGCGATTGGGCAAGAACTCCAGCGACTGTTGCGCCAATCGAATTGGACGACCGCGAATCAAGTCTGCTGACGTCTTCAGCTTGCTAGACGAGATTCGAACAAATTTTGATTCACTACGTATTTGAGCCATGTCTCTTGCCTCGCGGCACAATCGGCATTCACCGACAGCGTCACTTCGTTACTTCTTGCCTCGCGCCCCGTGCCCACGAAACGTTCGAGTCGGAGAAAACTCACCCAATTTATGCCCGACCATTTCATCCGACACATAAACCGAAATATGCAGCTTGCCGTTATGCACCAAGAACGTATGCCCCACAAAATCCGGAGAAATCGTCGATCGACGACACCACGTTTTGATAGGCTCCTTCTTACCGGCCGCATCCAGTCGCTCAAGCCGCTTCAACAGCTTCGCATCGACATACGGACCTTTCTTCGCCGAACGACTCATCTCACCACCTCAATGCCAACAAGAAATCGTGATACCACGAAATCGCAACTCACCAGAAATACTAAAGCACTTGCTGCCCGTAACGACGCGAACTACGACGCCGCAGAATCGCCGACTTCGATGGCTTGCGAGGCTTCCGTGTTTTTCCACCTTTGGACAACACGCCCGACGGACTACACGGGTGACCGCCACCCGATCGCCGGCCTTCGCCACCGCCCATCGGGTGTGAGATCGGATTCATCGCAGAACCGCGCACAGAAGGCCGAATGCCCTTCCAGCGATTACGTCCCGCCTTACCGATCTTCTCCATGTTGTGTTCGATATTTCCAACGCGACCGATCGTCGCCTTGCATCCCACTGGGACGCGGCGAACTTCTCCGGACGGAAGAGTAATTTGTGCCCAACTCTTTTCGCGAGCATTCAGAACCGCGCCGGTACCGGCCGCCCGACACATCTTCGCTCCACCGCCTGGCACTAGCTCGATATTATGAATTGTCATTCCGAGCGGAATCTTGTCGAGCGTCATATTGGTTCCAACGATTGGCTCGGAACCCGCCCCCGTGAAAATCTTCGCTCCAGCCTTCATCCCCTCGGCCGCCAAAATAAACGCTTTCTCACCAGTTCCATACTGCAACAGCGCTAATCGAGCCGAGCGAACCGGATCATATTGAATCGAGAGGATCGTTGCGTCTTGGCCATCACGGTTGTTGCGGTGACTGTCGACGATGCGATACATCTGCTTGTGGCCGCCGCCTCGGTGCCGGACGGTGATACGACCTTGATTATTCCGGCCTCCGCGCTTCTTCTGTCGAACGAGAAGTGTCTTGGGAGCCGTTGCGCCGCGCGTCAGATCATCGCAAATGATGACTTGCCCAGCACGTCTTCCAGCACTCGTCGGTTTGTATTGCCGAATCGCCATCCCGTTTCCTTTAGCTCACCGCGACCACCGACTAAACCGGCAGCGTCTGATCCTTATCAATCGTGACAATCGCCTTCTTCCATTCCGCCGTGTATCCGCGATGAAACCGGTATCGCGCCGCAATCTCTTTGTGTCGTTGAGTCGCGACCGAAACGACCTTCACGCCAAACGCATCTTGCACAGCTTGCCGGATCAGTGTTTTCGTTGCCGCCACTGGTACCCGAAAGCTGAATTTATTCAACGAATTTTTCTGAAAGGTCGACTTCTCAGTTACCAAGCTGCTCAGCAGTACTTGGTAATTCTTCAACATGTCACTGGCCGCACCCATCGCGAAACCCATCCATTATTAGATCTTGTAACCCGCCACACAGTTATTCAATGCGTCACGCGTCATGACGACGACGCGATGCTTCAACAAGTCATACGAGTTCAACCAAGCCGAAGTCGTCAGGCTCAGTCGTGGGATATTCCGAGTCGACAGCCACAAAGTTCGATCGTAATCACCGACGACAAACAAGCAACTCTTATCACCAATCGCTAATTTCTTAAGAAGCTGAGCCACATCGCGAGTCTTGGGTTTTTCTAGCTTAAACTGATCGACGACGATGATTTGGCCATCCTTTAACTTACCAACCAGCGCCATTCGAGTGGCCACCTGGAGCGCCTTCTTCGGTAGACGGAACGACCAATCTTTCGGCTTCTTACCAAACGCGTTTCCACCACCAATTCGCACGGGCGTCCGCTTCTGTCCCATTCGGGCGTTGCCGGTCCCTTTTTGACGAAACAACTTCTTCTTGCTGCCCGAAATCTCACCCTTCGTCTTGATCTTTACCGTACCTTGGCGACGACTCGACTCATACATGACATAAGCGTCTCGTAGAAGCCGCGGCGTTACCTTCGAATCCAACAATGCGGAATCGAATTCAAGTGTCCCAGCCGCTTCGCCATTCGCGTTTTTTACGTCGACCGATGCCATAACTGTCATCCAACCAAAAAATCAAATCCAGCTTACCGCTTCCAATCGAAGCACAAACTAAACTTGCGACCGAGGCGGCTCCTTTGGAAACCGAACCATCACGAGACCACCGTTCGGTCCCGGGATTGCCCCCCGAATGAGCAACAGATTCTTCTCGCGGTCGATCGAAAACAGTTTCAAATTGCGGACTGTTACTCGATCAACACCCAGCCTTCCGGCCATTTTCTGACCGGGATGTACACGACCTGGATATGTATTTTGACCAACCGAACCTAAGGCGCGGTGACATTTCTTGACGCCGTGAGACGCACGCTGGCCATGAAAATTGTGACGCTTCATCGCACCAGCAAATCCGCGTCCCTTCGTCGTGCCAATGACGTCCACGAACTTCTTGCCGTCGAACAATTCCACGGTGAGAACGTTGCCGATCTCGTGGCCGTCGGGTTCATTCTGAAAGCGAACCTCACGAACAACCCGACTAGGCTCACCGCCAACCTTGATTCCGCCCGCTTTTTTATTCTTCTGCGAAGTCGCCGACCGCTCCAACTCAGCCACTTGGCCACGCTCGGCACGTGACGCGAGTCGGCGCGGCTTTTCTTCAAAACCAATTTGGAGTGCGTGATAGCCATCCGACAGCAGCGTCTTAATACGCAGCACTCGACACGGCCCCGCCTCGACTAAAGTGACAGGGATGGCGCGACCATCCGCGTCAGCCACTTGCGTCATTCCAACTTTACGACCTAACAGGAACATTTTCCCCTCGCAGTCAGCACTGAAAGCTGCGCTCTGGCAAGACAAACACTCTCAGCCAGAGAAAGGCGAACCACAATCAACCATGCAGCGAAGAGGCCTTGATCTTGATATCTACGCCAGCCGGCAAAGACAGACGATTCAAAGCATCAATCGTCTTGCCCGTTGGTTGCACAATATCGATCAGCCGCTTGTGCGTTCTGATTTCAAACTGCTCACGAGACTTCTTGTCAATATGCGGACTACGAAGCACGGTGTATCGCTCAATGCGGGTCGGCAGAGGAATCGGCCCTCGAACATCAGCCCCTGTCCGCTTGGCTGTATCGACAATCTCCGTTGCCGATTGATCCAAGACGGAGTGATCGTAGGCTTCCATGCGGATCCGAATGCGCTCTTGACTCATACCATTGACCGTTGTTGGTGCTTCTTAAGTTCTGAATTCGCTGCGAGTTAGCTTCCTCAACACGCCACCAAGATTGCAGGCCAGCGGGTCGGGAAGGGGGCGAAAGATACAAGTGCCCTTTTTCTTTGTCAAACGACACAGCCAAATGAAGTTGCAATCGGAGTCGGATTGCTCGAATGGCGTCCAAGCAAATGCGTCCGACTGGTCTCAATTGAGAGTTGGAAGCGTAGCGGCAGACTCGTCAATCACCCGACAATCGGGTTCGACTCGCCGTCAAGAGGCACACGCTGGTCGTCGAAGTCTAATCCGCTCATGATTGTCGGACTCTTCAAACGAGGCAGTGAACCGTATGGAGCATGGGCAGC
>JAYVQJ010000671.1:0-6362 GCA_043777235.1 Planctomycetia bacterium | reverse complement strand
TGGGTCTCGATGACTCGACACCACCCTACCTCTTTCATTGCTCGCCGCGAACTCACGGCTTCGAGAGCTTTGAAGCTGGCTCCGCTTCAAACGCTTTCAATGCTTCACGAAACGCTGGTTGTTGGCGGATCGGATTGAGAGACTCGTCGGTGTGCAGTGCTTCGACAAATCCCTTGTGCAACTTCGGGCCGGCGAGTTGATGCGCGTTGGCGAGTAATTCAACCGCGCGGGCCGTGTACTGCTTCGCGAGTTCGTCGCGGAGCTCGGGCGAGAGTTTCTGATCGCCCACTAACTTGGTCAGCGCCTGCGCGTAGGTGGTGGCCGGATTGAAGAACAGCGGCCACGCTGGCGGGCCAAATTGTGTGGCGGCACGTTTGGTCGTCGCGGCGGCTTTCTCGAGTTCGGCAACTCCGCCTGCGTGATCGCCCAGCATCACCATCGCGTGAGCCAATCCCCAACGCGCATCGGGATCGACTGGGTTGAGTCGCAGCGATTCTTCAAAGTCTTCTTTCGCGAGTTGTGTTGCCTGAAGCAGGTATGCCTTGCCTCGCTGCTTGAGCATGTTGGGGGCGGGTTCGAATTGCAGCGACATCGTGTAGTCGTTGATTGCTTCGCGATATTTGTCGCTCTTGGCGTATGCCGAACCACGAGCGCGGTACACGTCGCCGACGGGGCCTTCGAGTTCGAGGAACTTGGTGAAGCCCGCGATCGCGTCGTCGAATTGTCCGAGCGACAGCAGTACTTCAGCACGCTGGCGAATGACGTTCGTGTCGCGGGGGTTCTGCTTCAACGACTGATCGAACGCTGCGAGAGCTTCGGGCAATCGTTTGGCTCGTTGATGAACGAATCCGATCTCGCGAAAGCTGGCGGCGCGAACCGCCGGATTGGGGGACAATCGGACTGCTCGTTGAAAATCAGCGAGCGCTGCGGTTGGATCGACGAGCGCGACTCGAATCATGCCGCGAGCGAGATAGAGGGTTCCTTGCTGCGGAGATATCGGCAGCGCTTTCGTAAGTTCCGCGAGAGATGTTTGAAACTCGGCCGCCGCGCGGACGACTCCGTCGGGAGCGTCAGAGGCCGCCAATTGACGGCCGCGAATCCGGCTGAGGTCCGCAAGGTTCTCGTGTGGAGCGGAGAGGTCGGGACGCAATTCCGCCGCCTTTGTGAAGTCTGCTTTCGCCGCCGTGAAGTCCTGCTTCCTCTGGAAGTAGCTGCCGCGTTTGAGGAACGCGGCGTAAGAGTTGGGATCAAGTTCCAAGGCTTTGTCAAAATCGTGGTCGGCGAACTCGTACGCTTTGAGTTCTCCGAAGGCGAAACCGCGCTGCACATAGGGCAGCAGAAAGGCAGGGCGACGTGCGATGCAAGCGGTGAGAGATGTCACAGCGGCGTTCGTCCGCCCTTCGTGCAGGTCGCATTCGGCGATCATGTAGAGCGTCCAGAAGTCGTCGGGATCGAGTTGCAGCGCTCGCTGGTAATGACGCATCGCGATGGCGCTGTCATGGTGGTGTCGAGACATTTCGCCGAGTGAGAAATGATCGAAGCGGGTTTTCGCGGGAGTTCGTTCCGCTTCTTTCAACGCCGCATCCTTCTGGGCCTGCTGGCCGAGCAAAAAAAAGACGTCCGCTTTCAGAGTTGCCAACGCGGGCGAGACACGACCCAATTGTTCGGCCTCGCGGATGCGAGAAAGACACTGACTCGCAGCGGCCTTCAAATCGTCCGGTTGATCCTTGGTCGCCAGATTGATTTCCGCTTGAGCGATCGTGAAGAGCACCTCAAACATCGCATCTCGCCACTTCTCCTGCACGGCTGGACCAAGCAGAGTCAGTCGTGGATCGAGTTGCTCTGGATGATCGGCGTCGTATGCGAAGAGTTGCAGCGTCTCCAATCCCAGCTTGTGTGCTTGACGCAAATCGTCAATCGAATCTTCTCCGGAAGGCTGACTGCCAAAGATTCGCACTTGCTCGACAGACTCGCCGAACTTCGCAAGCTGCGCCTTCGCGGCGATGACTTCCGATTGGTCGGCGAGCGATTGATTGACGTCGGCCAATTGCGATTGAGCCTGCCGATGCAACGTCGTTAGCGAGTCGGCCTTCTCGTTGGCCAACAGCGTGACCGCTTCGGTCAGCAGCGTGCGAGCTTGAGCGAAGTCCTGCTCAAGCTCAATGACTTGCTTCGCGTCATCGAGTAATCGACTCGCCTTCGTGCGCAAATCGGCGATCCGTTCTCGTTCGGCGGCGACTTGCAGGCGTGCGACGTTGTCGAGGTCGCTCTGAATTCTGTCACGAAGAAGTGTCAGCGCCGATTCGGCTCGGACCTGGCCGAGTGCTTCGGTCAGCAGTGTTGTGGCTTTGGCAAGCTCGGCCGACTTGGTCGCGTCGCGCGCGTCGTCGACTTTCGATTGCGCCGCAAGCCGCAGACGTCCGATGCGACTGGACTCCAACCAACTCCAAGCGACAGAGCCGGTGACGAGCACCAGCGCCGCCGCCGACGTGCTGAAGACCAGCGTGCGATGCCGCTTTCGCCAACGACGAAAGCGTTCGTGCCACGGATCGCGAAAGACTGAGACCGGCTCGTCGGCCAAACACGCTTCGACATCGGCGGCAAGGTCCAACGCTTTCGGATATCGATCCGCTTGTTGCCGAGCCATCGCTTTGCGGCAGATCGCTTCGAGCGCTGCTGGAATGGTCGGATCGATTTCTCGTGGCGGGGTGATCTGACCAGCGATAACCATCACGAGAACGTCGTGCGTTTTGCCGCGCGCGACCGGCGGCTTGTTCGTCAGCAGTCGATAGAGAATCGCTCCCAACGAATAGATGTCGGTTCGCGCGTCGAGCGTGTTGATCGAGCCTTGAGCTTGTTCCGGCGGCATGTAGGCCGGAGTCCCCATGACCTGTCCCATCATCGTTTGACTGCCGGCGGTGCGAGCATCAGTCGTGACTTGGCGGCGATAAAACGTTCCCGCTTCGGTGCTTGATGGCTGCGTTCCTCCGCCGGATGTGGCGGAAGCTCCCGTCGCTCCCGTGTTGGTCACTGCTGGGCCAGTGGCTCCGTCGTTTGTGGACGTGACGTTCGTATTCATCGACGGAGATTCCGCGAGCGTCTCGTCGACAATCGAAACGTTCGGGGCGACCTGATCGAGCTGCCCGCCGGAATCGGTGGCGATCTCTTGCTTACCCAAAATATCGAGCACCTTCGCGAGCCCCCAGTCGAGCACGAGGGTCTCGCCGAACTCACCGATCATGATGTTGAGCGGTTTGAGGTCACGGTGCAGAACGCCTTTGTCGTGAGCGAATCCCACCGCCTGACAGACCGCGATGAATTGCCGCAGCAGCCGAGTGAACGCCAACTGCCGCTCGGTGCTGCCGCGCGGCAGCGTGTGCATCGCGTCGATGGCCGCTTCCATGTTGCCGCCCTTGAGCAGCTTCATGGCGTAAAACGGAGTTCCGTTTTCCTGAAAGCCGACGTCGTAAATCGGGACGATTCCGGGATGTTCAAGCTGCCCGGTGATCTGCGCCTCTTCGAGAAACCGTTCGATAACGACGGGATTCCTCAATGCCTTTGGCAGGAGTTCTTTGAACGCAATCTCGCGATGAATACTGGTGTCTTTGGCTCGCCAGATGTTGCCCAATCCACCGTGCGCAAAGTTATCGAGCAGCCGATACCGGTCCTCCGCTCGCGGCCCATTGAGCGACCGCTTGGGAGTCGCTGGTTGCGTCGCCGAAGTCGGCAACGCTTGTGGCCAAGCGTTGCCTGTCGCCCCTTTGGTCGGAGCCCAAGCGCGCCCGGCGGAACTCGACCCGGCGGTGGCCTGGATTTCAGGAAGAGTCTCTCCCGTGTTCGGCGCTGCCGCGTCGATGACTGTCTGACATGCCGCTTCGCGAGGATTTTGACTTGGCGAATTCTCGGTGATCGTTGCATCTCGATCGTCTTGAGGGATTGGCTCGACGATCGTCCCTTGCGCCGCGTCATTCGGTTCGACCAATGTTTGCTCAGGCAGCGACACCGGATTCACGGTCGTTGTGTCGTCGGCACCAGACGATTGAGGCACGGACATGGCTATCTCCTTCTCGTCGAGTCTATTCGCGAGGTGCGAATGGATTGTCCAACGGCTCGCCGGTCATAAAATTCAATCGGGTTGCTCGCAGGATTTTCCAATCTCCCTTCTCACGCTGCCACGTCAGTTCCCAACGAGTCGGTTGGTGGACCGCTTCGGAATAGCCACTCACCTTGACCGTTGCCGAGGCTCGGAACTGCGTGACCGCTCGCGAGTCGTTGTTGCTCATTGTCGTCCGCACGTCCGAGACTCGGACGGGTTCGGGCAGATCGACAAAGTTCAGCGCGGCCACCGCCAACCCGCGCGTACTAGTCGCCGAGGCCGAGATGTAAGTCAAAGATTCCGGCTCCGGACCGGGGATCAACATGTTGACCAAACCTTGCTTCAGCGAGTCTTTCTGAAACGTCACCGCGAAATCACGCAACGTCTGTTCGACCCGTTCACGCTCGGTGACGATCTGCCGCTCAATGACGAACACGATCCCGCACAACGCGAGACACAAAAGGACTCCGGCCAGAAAGATGTTCTTTCGCTGACTCAGCCAACCCAAAAACAACAGCACGCCGATCACAACCAATCCGACGATCGGCGGCCAAGGAGTTTCCGTGAACCACATACCGAATCTTTCTTTGGAGAACAGCTCACCACGACAGGCGTCACTCTACCGCCTGACACTCAACGCGGCGAGTTGTGTCGGCTGAGTATCGACACCTCCGTTGATTCACGGCGTCCAGTCGATTCTGCGGTTGTCAAAGATTGATCGGATTGCAGTTCATCCGCGGTTCGGCTTTGCCATCCGTGGGCAGAGCGCAGAATCATTTTCTTCCCACGGATGGCAAAGCCGGACCACGGATGATGGACAGTCCGGTCGACGGCGACGACTTCATCGTTCCGTACACGAAAATTCATCCGGCTCTGAAAATCGTGGCAGGGCAGGGGGCTAACGATGTAACCCGCAGCGTCAGCGAGGGAGTTCAGCTCGTGTGTCCTCGGAGTTTCCGACCCTCGCTCACTCTGCGGGGTACTGGTCTCTTCATTTTCAACGGACGGCGACGTTGGAAATGGTAATTATCATGACTCCATCGAGAAGGGCTGCGACGAAGCGTCCAGCGCGATTAGAATCAGCACGGTCTCTGGTCTTGCGACCTTTGGAACGATGTGATGAGCCAACCAATAATCCCGAACAACTCCGCAGTTGCCGACCCGGTCGCGAGCTTCTTCGCTCGGATGCCGTCTCAAGGATGGGAGCCGCTGACGTGGGCCGACGATCCGCAGCATCCCGCTTGGATTTGGTTCAAGCCGCCGACGTTTCCGCAGGGACTGGCTCTGAGAATTCCTGAAGAGACTTGGCAAACGTCTCCGCAACTTTCATCACTGACGCTGCGTCGGCTGTTGCATGTGGCCGGGGTCGATCCAAGCTGCGTCGCGATGTGGCAATTCTGCGGGATGGCCTATCCCGGAATGAATGGAGCCAATCCGCTGTTCGATCAACCGCTCCCCGCGCCGGGGCCGGGCGCGATTGCGGAAATCGTCGTCATCATCAACGCTCCGGCGATGATGGCCGCCCCTCCGATGATGATGCCGCCGATGAATTTCATGCCGGCCATGAACCCAATGGCGATGGCTCCGATGGCGATGCCAACCCCGTCCGGGACGCTGAACGCCAATCAAACTGAGGTTCTCGAACGGTTGGAAATTGAATGGTCAGCGGTGATCGACATCGAGAAGGACTTGGAGCGACTGCGAAAGATGCTCGTTGATTTGGGGGCGCGATTGAAGATCCTCAATCGCGATTTGAACCCCGACGAGCGGTTGTATTCCAGCCGCGAAGACAAACAGGATTGGCAGGACGCTCGCCGATTTCTGCGTGACGGTGAAATGAAACTCCGAGCGTGCGTCAAAGAGTTCGATATCGGCGATTCGAGTGCGGCCGGATATCGGCGAGGACTCGAACAGATTTTCGAACAGTTCATCGTCCCGCGCGTGTCGTTCAACGGAATGGAAACGACGCTCGTGCAGTTCGAGGCGCATCGCAAGTTGGTAATGACTCTGCAAGGGAAGATGAATACGGCGTATCTCGGAGCGGTCTCCAACGGCGAACGGCGAGCACAGCAAATTCTGGTTCGCATCGCCGGCAAAGTGCGTGAAGCCGGCAACAAGAAGACGGCGCTCGGCGTCGCGCTGGATGGATGAGTTAGGTGAGCCGAGCGGCGTCAGCCCTCGGACGATGCGCGAGTCGCCAATCGTCCGGGGGCTGACGTTCAATGACACTGACATTAGGAACGAATTGCAAATCAGCCGGCACGCG
>JAYVQJ010000670.1:0-6370 GCA_043777235.1 Planctomycetia bacterium | reverse complement strand
GATCATCTGCATCAGCGGCATGGTCGAGCAGGACAAGATCGAAGACCTGAAGGCCAACGGCGCGAACGACTTCATGCAGAAACCGTTCGAGGTCGAGAACCTCGTCGAGCGCATTTGCATGTTGCTGGATGTCGAACCGGTGGCGGTGAAGTGAATGATTTGGAATCTCAGATCTGAAGTTTGAGACGACAAACCCGGCTTCTTTGTGGAGCCGGGTTTCTTTTTTGTCTTGCAGGTTTTGTTTCAATCATTGAATTCTTAAGCGTTGGCAATCATGACAAAGCCTTGATCCGGTCAAACGTTTGGCACCGAGTTTGGCGTCAGCTTCACACCAAGCACGTTCGCGAGCCGATCTGCCGTTTCGAGGTGAATGTCACGCTCGCCGGAGAGGACGCGGGCAACAACTTGAGATGAGATACGGGCCTTTTCTGCGATCTCATCGGCGGACTGAGAACTTTGACGGATCGCGTTCCGAAGCGAGTCACTAATCGAGCTCGAATCCGTTGAAGCTGTGGCTGGTGGAAACTCAGCCTGGACGGCGTTGCGGATTCGCTCGTCGTTGGCAACTTCATCCGGCGTCATTGGACAATCACGAAATACTCGTTCGATTTTTCGGCTCATGGCGGTCTCGATCAAAACGGTTCGGGGGACGTCGTAAGCAGTGGCCACTCGGATTGTGCCTTCGTCGATCACTTCGCAAACCACGATGATGTATCGGCCATCCGGCGTGTAGCCCACAGGCAAGGCTGGCCACTGGATTTGCTGTGCCCTTCGCTGGTGGGATCCTCCAGAACCTCTTCGACGTCATCGATGGTCAAGCCGTGCTCGGCAATGTGTTCGACGTTGCCTTCGTGGTCATCAGGATCGTCCAATGGGCGCGAAAGAAGTCCATTGAAAATTACTCCCAGCGCGATCACTGCTCACTTCGCAGTCGATACAGATACTCGCCCGCCTTTCGCACAAAAAGTACGTCTTCGGCCTCTCGATTCGCAAACGATTCAACATCAATCGTGACGAAGTCGCGGTAGCCGAGGTTGATTCGCTCGCAGACTTCGGCGGGGATTTGTGAGGCGAGGGTGACGCGGACGCGGGGGGACTCGATGCCGTTCTCGAAGGTGCCACGGACCTGGGTGCTGTGGGCGAAGACTCCCCAGGGGTAGTCTTTGAATCAGTCCTATTACTGAGTGAAGTAGTCGCGGACGTGATGGCCGACCTCTTCGAGCAATCAGCCGTGAGTCACCGAGATTTCGTGGAGGTGTGGGGCAAAGATGATCAGCTCACTGCTGTCGGCCAGGACCGGTTCGAGCTTGTATATGCACTTGCTGGCGACGCACTCCTCGTCGGGGAAGAAAAAGTATCAGGAACAAACCCTCACTGGTCGAGGACATGACCCGCGTCGTTATTCAAGGAATATCGACGACGATCAACGTCAGCCCGGAAATGTCTTGAAAGTCTTTCCCGTAAGCGGTCAGAGCTGAGAATTTCCGTTGAACGCCCTGTGCTGCCAACCACAAGTCTTGAATGCGAAAACCGGAATTCTCATCGAGTCAAGCAGAAATCGTTGAAGGCTCTGCCCCCGATGAAGTGCGGCCGAATTTCGACAAAAGTTAATCTCCTGCATCGGCCACTGGGTTAGGAGAACAACTCGGTGATCGGCTTCGTGCCAAAATCGACCAGCGGGAACGGACGACCGGCTGGGCCAGGCAGATGCGTTTCCAAGTTGAAGCCGAGGCTGTGGAAGATCGTCGCCACGACTTCAGACGGATTGACCGGACGCTCCGCCGGATAGCCACCGATCGGGTCGCTCTTTCCGATGACTCGACCACCTTGCACGCCACCGCCCGCAAAATACATCGACCAGCATTGCGGCCAGTGATCGCGACCGCCAGCGGGATTCACACGCGGCGTGCGGCCGAACTCGGCGAGGTTGCAGACCATCGTGTTCGCGAGCATCCCACGTTGCTCAAGATCTTCGATCAGCGCGGCGTAACCTTGGTCGTACATCGGAGCGACGATGTCACGCATCCCTTCGATCGAAGTGAACGGCTTCGTGCCGTGAATGTCCCAAGTGATCTCGTCGAAGACGGTCAGAAAGGTGTTGACGGTTACGAACCGGACACCGGCCTCGATTAGACGGCGAGCCAGCAAGCAGCTTTGCCCAAAGCGGCTCATGCCGTATTTCTCGCGGACCTCTTTCGGCTCGCGAGTCAGGTCGAACGCCGCACGCGCTTGCTCGCTGGTCATCATGCGGAACGCCGCCTCGAAACTGCTGTCGACAAGCTTGGCGTTCTCGCTCTTCTCAAAGTTGTTGACGGTCGTGTCGACCACTTCACGCAACTTGCGACGGCGATCGAGCCGCACTTCTCCGATCTGCTTCGGAGGGAGCAAGTCGGGCACTCGGAAATCTTCCTTTGACGGATCGGCATTCAGAAAGAACGGAGCGTGTGCCTTGCCAAGAAATCCCGCGTCTTGTCCGTGAGGAAGTCCACCACCGGTGTTGCCCATCGTTTGCGGCATGATGACGTGAGCCGGCAAGTCCGTGCGGCGACCCATCAGATAGCTCGTCACGCAACCGGCGTGAGGAGTAATGATGCCGCCGGAGAAGAGCCGCCCCGTCTGCATCATTTGATGTCCGGTGTCGTGGACGGCGGCTCCGCTGTGATAGCAGCTTCGCACGATCGAAAACTTGTCGGCGATCGCGGCGTGCTTCGGGAAGATCTCGCTGATTTGGATTTCTGGCGACTTCGTGGCGATTGGCTTGAACGGTCCACGAATCTCGGCCGGGGCATCCGGTTTTGGATCCCATGTCTCAAACTGGCTCGGCGCGCCGAGGTTGAAAATCATAATGCAGGAGCGTTCGTCCTTGCCCTTCTCGACCGCTCCGGCCGCCTTCGCCGCGATCGCATCGGCCAGAGTCAGGCCAGTCGCTCCAAGAGCACCCGCTTGCAAGAAGTCGCGACGTGTCACCCCGTCGCAAGTGTGAGCAGTTCCTTTGCCGGTGATCTGCAGCATGGTGAACTCCGATGGGGCGTGATGAATCGTGGCCGATGCCGTTTGCGAGATTGAGACGCTGGCAGCATCCGACAAGTCGCGGCGGATTCTAACATCGGTCGGAATCACTCACAGCCCGCGCACAAAAAAAGCGAGCGCCGGATTCCCGACACTCGCTCATTCGAGTCAATGCTCGGACAATTCGTCCAAGCGATTCGGCCTACTCGGCCGTGCATAGCTCTGCGTGCGACACACCTTCGATCACCACGCCGTTCGGATCGCACAGCTCTTCGCGGACGATATTCATGTCCTTGGGAGCCTCGATGCCCAACCGCACTGCGTTGGGGCCAATCCGAACCACTGTGACGACGACCTTGTCGCCAACCAGAACCCGCTCACCAACCTTCCTGGAAAGAACCAGCATGATTTTTCTCCTTCCTTAGAACCATCCTTGTTTGATTGACGCCAGTTTGAAGTTCGCCTGCCCAGTTCCACCTCGGACGGGACTTCTCGCTTGGCTCAACCGCGTCGCCAACCTGACGACGTCGCCGGGATGATAACACCCTCAAAACCAAACCGCCTAGATCAACCGGCGAATTCTGCGCAACCCCAACAACCGGGCGTCACGCCGCCGCCCACCTCCCGATGGAGCCGCACAAACCAGCCTTTCTGCGGCACTTTTCTCGCAAGAGGCACCTCAAACCAAGCCGTCCAGTCACCAACAAGCTCGCCCCAGTGGCGAGCCTGCCGAGCGAATCAACGCGGTGCCCAGAACTCAGGCATGATTGCCTTGCCGTAAATTCAAGCACAGCTCGGCAGCTTGAATCTTTCGAGCAGCAGTCGGATGCTACGCACCCTCGTCCGTCCGGAAATTCGGACGGCTGTCGTGGTGGAGTTCTCGGAGCAGCAGCATGGTTCGCATCGGTCTGATCGGTATCGGTTTCATGGGAATGACCCATTTCGAAGCATCCACAAAACTGGAGGCAGACGCTGTCACTGGCCGACGGAAGGCGACCGGATGCAAATTGGACGGCGGCCAGATCGTTGCCGTTGCTACGCGAGACGCCAAGAAGCTGGCTGGAGATTGGACGTCGATCCAAGGCAACTTTGGCCCGCGCGGCAGCTTGATGGATCTCTCGCACGTCAAAGGCTATTCCGATTACCGCCAACTGCTGGCCGATCCAAACATCGACTTGGTCGATATCTGTCTGCCGACGGATCAGCATGAATTAGTCGTCCTCGAAGCACTCGCTGCTGGCAAGCATGTGCTCGTCGAGAAGCCGATCGCGACAGAACTCCCGGCCGCGAACCGCATGTCCGAGGCGGCTAAGAAGGCCGGCAAGCAATTGCTCGTCGGGCAAGTGTTGCCGTTCTTCCCTGAGTTCGCGTTCGCGGCGGAGGCCGTCCGCAGTGGCAAATATGGAAAACTTTTGGCTGCGCATTTCCGCCGTGTCATTGCTCAACCAAACTGGTCCAGCGACATGAGCGACTTCCGTAAGCTCGGCGGATGGGGAGTCGACTTACACATTCACGACAACCATTACATCGGCTTGCTCTGCGGAGTCCCGAAGCACGTCTTCTCGCGAGGGCTGCTGCAAGACGGACTCGTCAATCACGTCCACACGAATTATCTGTTCGACAATCGCGACCTCGCCGTCACCGCCGTCAGTGGCGGTATCGCAGCGAAGGGCTTGGCGTTCGGGCACGGCTTCGAGATGTACCTCGAGCAGGCAACCATCGTTTACGACGCGGGAACGTATGCTGGCGAGTGGGTCGTGAATCGGCCGCTGACGCTCATCACCAACGATGGCTCGGCCGCGAAGCCGGACCTGCCCGGAGGGACCGAATGGTGCGCCGCATTCACTGCGGAACTTCAAGCCGCCGTCAACAGTATCGCGACGGGAAAAGAAGCTCCCGAACTGTCGGGCACGCTCGCTTTGAACGCTCTGCGACTTTGCGAGGCCGAACGTCAGAGCATCGCCAGCGGAAAGATTGTCGATGTTGCCTGACGTTTGAAGTGCGGTGTGTCAGCGCCGCGGTGGATAATCTGGTCGAGGAATACTTCGATCCAAAGCGGCGCTGACACGCCACACTCCCAAGCGAAACGCTCTAAAGCGAAACATGGTTGAAAATCTTCCGGTACGAGTTCACAAGCACAAGTCGTTGACCATCGAGGGTTACTCGCGGGCCGCCGTGCAGAGTTATTGGCGAGTCCCCGAACTGAAGATCGGTTTCGATATCGGTGGAGCACCCTGGTCATTCACCGGGACGCCGACGATCTTCATCACGCACGCGCATCTCGACCACATGGCCGCTCTGCCGGCGTTTGTCGCCAGACGCCGCATGATGAAGATGGAACCGCCGACGATCTATCTGCCGGAGTCCGTGCTCGAACCGACCGAACTGCTCCTCAAAGTCTGGCAACGGCTCGACCGAGGCCGGATGAATTGCAAGCTGGTCCCGGTGAAAGCCGGAGACACGATCGAACTCTCGCGCGAGCATCTCGTCACAGCCTTCGCCACGACGCACACCGTCCCGTCAGTCGGTTACCTCGTGTGGGAGCGCCGCAAAAAGTTGCGTCCCGAATACATCGGCCTGACGCAGGACCAAATCCGCGACGTTCGCCTCTCCGGCAAAGAGGTCTCGTGGGAAGTTCGCACCCCCCTGCTCTGCTACACCGGCGACACCTCACCGGCGGGACTCGATGCCGAACCCGAATTGTTCAACGCCCAGATCCTGATCACCGAGGTCACGTTTTTCCGGCCAGAGCATCGCAAAGAAAAGATCCACAAGTTCGGCCACATGCACCTCGACGACATCCTCGAACGTGCCGACAAATTCAAAAACGAACTTCTGATCTTCGCCCACTTCAGCACCCGCTACAACGAGCGGCAATTCGAGAAAGCGTTGCAGCAGCGATTGCCGGCCTCCTTGAAAGAGCGCGTCGTCGCGTGGCTGTGAGGTCATTCCCGCCGACGCCGCCAATCAAACGCTCCACATTATCCCGGAACTTCAAGATGGCGGTTCTCGCAGGAAGTGAAGCAGACTCAACGCCTCACGTTCCGCTCACAAACGCACTGCCGTCTCCGGGCTTGTCCCGGAGGACGGTGATCAAAGTCTCGTGAATTGGGTAGCCCACCTTCGCAGAAGGCGGGTGGCGCAGCCACAAGAAACATGGAGCGGACATTGAACTCAAGGTTGAAGCCGTGATGTGCATTGAGCGTCTCATCTAGGTTTCTTGTGTTGCGCACACGGCTTGCCGAAGCAGCAACCCGTGCTATGGACTTCCCCGCGAATTGTGGGCGCTGGGTTAGGGATGAAACAGACAGGGTGACATGATCAGGAACTCCGCAGGAGTTGGTGTTACCGTGGGGCGTCT
>JAYVQJ010000669.1:0-6372 GCA_043777235.1 Planctomycetia bacterium | reverse complement strand
TTGCAGTTCGCTCACGACGAAGGGATCGTGCATCGCGACATCAAGCCGGAAAACATCCTCATCGACAAGCGCGGCCGAGTGAAGATCGCCGACTTCGGTCTCGCAAAGCTGTTGGGGCAAGACGCGAGCGATCATTCGCTGACCGCCACGCATCAGGTGATGGGGACGCTGCGATACATGGCTCCCGAACAGATGCAGGGTTCGCGCGCAGTCGATCACCGCGCGGACATTTATTCGCTGGGTGTCGTCTTCTACGAACTGCTCACCGGCGAACTGCCGATGGGCCGATTCGCTCCGCCGTCCAAGAAAGTCCAAATCGACGTGCGGCTGGACGAAGTCGTGCTGCGAGCACTCGAACAAGACCCGGAGCAACGCTATCAACACGCCAGCGACGTGAAGACGGATGTGGATTCGATTCGTGCGACGCCGATGCCAACGGGTGTGGCACGCCCTGAGTCATCGAAGGGCGTGGCGAGTTCATCGGGTCCAACGACCACGCCCTTCGATGACTCAGGGCGTGCCACCCAACCGAGCTACGGCCGGCGAGTCGGCATCCCGATGGCAATCCTGTTTGCGATTCACGGGATGGTGACGATGGGGTTTCATTCGCAGTCTGGCCAGAAAGACAATTTTCAACAGCAGCCCTACCTGTCGATCATGGTCATTTCTGCCTCCGTGTTTTGGGTGGGCAGCATCATCTTGAACCTCGACTATTTCGCGCGCCGGAAAGTTCGACCGAATCGAGGAGAGACGCCGACTGGTACGCCGAAGACCCAAATGCGTTTCGCAGTCCCCGCGACAATCGACATCGCGCGGCAGGCGATCTTTCATTTCTCATCGCTGGGCTATCAATTGGCACAGCGGCAATCCGAGATGGTCGTTTTTCAGCGCGGAGACCAGTGGGCGGCGCTGTGGGAAACAGACATCCGCAAGATCGCGACGCGACTGACCGTGCGAACCGCTCCGGCTCCGGACGATCAACTGTGGGTGAGCTGCGACTGGTCGGTGCGCACGATGGGCTGGATCACGCGCCGCAACATTCGGCGGCTTGAGAGAGAGGGAGACGAATTCAAGACGCTGCTCAGTGTTGTTGAGCCGACGGGAATGGCCTCTCTCGATTCACTGCAAGGTCCACGTTTCAGCCGCTTTGCAATCGCCGGCGCGGTCTGGGCGTTGTTTGGATTGCTGGCCGTGATCCCGGTGCTCTACTTCATCGGATTGAATCGTGTCTGGAACGGAGAGGCACTGCCGACCGATGTGATCCACTCGGAGCCGCCGCTCGTGTTCTCGATTTTCATGGGAGCGTTGTTGGCGATCGGTGCGGGCGCTCCGATCGGGACTACGATCTACGGAGCCATCGCCATCGGGCACATCAAACGCTCCGGCGGAAAAAACATCGGCCTGCCGCTGGCGTTTGCCGATGCGATCTTCTTTCCGCTGCTTGTGTTCTTTGTCGGAATTGCGTTCCTCGTCGCGCAGTCAATCGTCGCGATCGCGCAGGTGAAACTTTCGAATGCGGAAGCGCCAGCCACGCTCGTCTCTCTGTTGATCTGCTTCTTCATCGGACGTGCGATGTGGCGAGCGATTGCGGGAGTGAAAGAGCAAGCTGATGTGAAGACGAACGATGTCGACGAAACCTCAGCCCCGCGGACTTCCACGAAGTGGGAAGCCGCTTTGCAGACTTGGTGGCTCGCGCAATCCAACGTCACGCGGCAGGTTTTGTGGATCGCATTGACCTGCTTGTGTCCGTTCTGCGCGATCGCGTTTCTCAGCTTCAGCGGGACATCCGACACTGACGGCAACCACCTTTATCGGGTCGGCTTCCTTGACCCGTGGTTTGTGTTCGAGCGGCGGGTAGGTCCAGGACTAAAATCCGTCTCCGGCATCTTCCTGGCCTGGTCGTGGTTGTTCGGCATCGGTGCTTACGGATCGGGCTGGTTGTTGTTCAAGTTCAAACGCTGGTCTGAACAACCGACGCGAACAACCTCCCCGCGAATGGATTGATCGGTCTGCGCGTGACCGTCGTCCCGCACGGAATGAAAACCGGTGGGTCCGGCAACGCCCACATCGACTGGAAGAAGGCGCAAACAACTCAGTCAAGAACTCGCCGAAAACTTCCAATTGATGCACCCTGAAAGACGAGGTCGGTAGTCTCGACGTTCGAGACACTGGACGACAAGCGGGGGCAGGTTTTGTAAAATTCTGCCGTTCTTCGCAGAGGCTGCCGACACGTTCCGCCCCCCGTCGCCAACTCCAATCCGGGCTTCGTGACCAGCCTGGTCGTGAGCGCGATTGCGTCAACAATCTGTTCGATGCTGGAAGGCTCACATGACAACTCGCATCGAGACCACGTTCTGTGCGGCCATCATCGACGCCTTTCGAGCGAACAAGCAGCTTGCGGATCTCGCGGTTGCTCAAGTTCCCGATGACAAACTGCATCTGCCGCTCGATGAGCACACCAACTCCATCGCCACCATCATGAAGCATGTGTCTGGGAATCTGCTCGCACGCTGGACGGACTTTTTGACGACCGACGGAGAAAAGCCCACACGCAACCGCGACTCTGAGTTCATCGACACCTTTCACAGCCGGCAAGAAGTCCTGGAGTATTGGGAGCAGGGCTGGTCGCGCCTCTTCTCCGAACTGAACTCGCTGACGATCGAGGATTTTTCAAAGACGGTGCAAATTCGTGGTGAGTCGCACCTCGTGCCACTCGCGATGGCGAGATCGTTGGGGCATACCTGTTATCACATCGGCCAGATCGTCCAGCTTGCACGCCATCACACCGCAGACCATTGGACGACGCTGACGATCCCACGCGGCGGCTCGGAGCAATTCAATCGAGACCACTGGGGGGAGTCTGGCCGTTCGCATTCATAATACTGATTTGGGAGGACCGACTATGTCAGAGATCAATCAAGACTGCATCGAGTGCGGAGGCGCGACGCATCCGATTCAGGTGGTCGAGCAGGACCATCAACGGCACTACACCCTGAAGTACACCGCGATCGACGCGAAGCCGAGTTGGTTTCTCGGCATCTACCCGGTCGAAGGTCACCTGGCCGCCGAGTTGTGCGAGTCGTGTGGCCGCGTGACGTTCCGGGCGGTCCCCAAAGAACAAGGCGGTCAGTCGTAGCCGAACTCGTGAGACTTCGATCCGAACTCTCGCGAGTTCGGCGACCGGAAAGTCATCCCCATGAGCGATCACATGGCACTCGGCGTCAGCCGTGTGCTCGCGATCGTCGATCCCTCGGCGGGATCATTCAGAGGTCAGCGATTCTCGGCACGGCTGCCGCTCCACCAACAATTCAGCGATTGTTGCAGCGTGGCGACTCGATCCGATTGTGACTCGGCGAGGTTTTTCGATTCGTGCGGGTCGGACTTGAGGTCGTACAACTCGACGACGCCGTTCGGCTCGTTCTGCATGGCGGGGACGATCAGTTTCCAATCACCGCGCACGAGCCAACGCCAACGCAGGCTCGCGGCCGGGTCTTGCAGGTCGCGCGAATCGTGCGTGAAGCATTCGCCGAAGATCGTGCCCCGTTTGGCAACAGCCGCTTCGTCGAGCAAATTCAATCCCGGCAAATCGGCGGGCCGTTTGACGCCGACCGCATCGAGGACCGTCGGCAGGATATCGAGCGAACTGGCCGGCGTGTCGATCGCCTGCGGCGCGACCTTGTTCGGCCAGCGGACCAGGATCGGGGTGCGCAGGCCGCCGTCGTATTGCGACTGCTTCGACTTCGGAGCGTACTGCGGTTTGTCCGGGTCTTGAATCCAACCGTTGTCGGTGACGTAGATCACAATCGTGTTGTCGGCCAGCTTTTGTTCTTCGAGATGATCGAGCAGTTGGCCGCAGGTCTCATCGAAGAACTCGCACATCGCCCAGTACCGAGCGACGTGCTCGGACTTCGTCAGCGATTTGTACTTCTCGAACAGCCGCTCTGGCGGGTTGTGCGGCGTGTGTGGCAGCATCGGGGCGTACCATACGAAGAACGGTTTGTCTTTCTGGCGAGCCTCGGCGACGAAGTCGTAGATCGGCTGCATCGTCTTGCGGCCGATATCGAGTCCCGCGTCGCCGTGACGTTGTCCCTTCGTCATCCCATGCGTGAATCCGCCGCGCGTGAAATCTCCCTGCCACCACTTGCCGGTTTGCAGCGTGAGGTATCCCGCGTTCGTCAGCAGCCGAGGCAGCGTCGGCTGAGCGTCCATGAATTGGCTCATCGTTTCGCGTCCGGCGGCGAACTGCTCTTTGTCCTTCGAGCCACCCGGCGGATCATTGCTGGTGATCTTGTGCTGATGCGGATATTTGCCCGTGATGAGGCTCGCGAGGCTCGGACAGCACAGCGAACTCGTCACATACCCGCGCCGAAACACGAGACTTTCGCGAGCTAACCGATCGAGTCTCGGCGTCTGAATGTGCGGGTGCCCCATGAAGCCGTAGTCGGTCCAAGCCTGATCGTCGGACACGATCAACACGACGTTCGGCGGCGCGGCGTTCGCATTTAAGGCGACCAAGCTGAGAATCCCCAAGATCACCGACCACCGCATCGACATTTCAAACTCCTTGTCCGGCTGATGGCTGAGAGCCGATGGCTGAAGGCTGCTATTTCAAAACCAATTCACCCAAAGTCAGAAGGACGGGATCACAGCCATCAGCTTTCAGCCGACAGCCATCAGCCGGACAAATCATTCGCGGCTGCGACCTTGTTCGCGGAGCCGTTTCATCAACGACTGTAACTCGGCCACTTTTTCGGGGTGACTTGCCACGAGGTTCGTTTGCTCGGCGAGATCGTCCTTCAGATGAAAAAGCTGTCCGGCTTGCGCTGCCTTCTGGTCGCTCTTTGATTGCTCAGCTTGCCGGCCCATGCCACCCGCCTGGATGAATTTCCAATCGCCACTGCGAATTGCGAAGGGGCCTTGAGTGCCGCCGGTGTGTGCGACGAAATGTGGTCGCGTCGGCGAGTCAGTCTTCTCGCCAAGTAACGTCGGCAACACATTGAAGCTGTCGGCCGCCGCGTCTTTTGGCAATGAGACTCCGGTTAGCGACGCGAATGTCGCAGCCATGTCGAGATGCGTGATGAGCGTGTCGTTCGTTGTCGCTGGTTTAATGTGGCCCGGCCAGCGAGCGATGAATGGGACGCGATGCCCTCCCTCGAACAGAGTTCCCTTCGTGCCGCGTAGCGGAGCGTTCGGGTGATAGTCCGTTTTGCCGACATCCTCATAGCCGTCGTCCATCACGCCGCCGTTGTCGCTGGTGAAGATGATTAGCGTGCTGTCGGTCAGCTTGAGCCGATCGAGCGAGGACAAGACTTGGCCGACAGTGTCGTCGAGTTCCTGAATCGCATCGCCGCGCGTGCCGACGGGACTTGTCCCTTTGAATCGCGGATGCGGGACTCGCGGGACGTGAATGCCGTGCGTTGCGAGATACAAGAAGAATGGCTTCTTCGCGTCCGCTTTCACCGATCGCTCGATGAACGCGACCGACTTCGCAGCGAACGTGTCGGCCATGTCTTCATCGGTCCATCGAGCCGCCTTGCCGCCGGTCATCCAGCCGATGCGGCCGACTCCTTTGACGATCGTGAAGTCGTGCCCGTGCGTGTGCTTCAGCTTGAGCAGTTCCGGATTCTCTTTGCCCGTCGGTTCGTCGCCGACTTTCATTTTGTAGCTGACCAGAATCGGATCGTTCGCTTCGAGTCCCGCGACGCGATGATCTTCAACATACACACACGGCACGCGATCTCCGGTCGCGGGCATCAGGAAAGCGTAATCGAAGCCGATCTCCAGCGGTCCCGGCTTGAGTTCGCCGTTCCAATCGGGACCGTCTTTACCGCCGAGTCCCAGATGCCATTTGCCGACCACACCGGTCGAGTACCCGGCTTGCTTCAAAATCGAAGCGACCGTCGTCGTTCCCGGTGGAATCAGCAGCGGCGCGTCACCGGGAGCGATTCGCGAGCCGGCGTCTTGCCGCCACGAATATCGTCCGGTCAGCAACGCGGCTCGTGTCGGAGTACACGTCGAAGCGGGAGAGTGAGCGTCGGTGAAGCGGCAACCTTGTGAGGCGAGCCGATCGAGGTGCGGCGTCTTCGCGTGCTTGGCTCCGTAGCACGACAAGTCTCCATAGCCGATGTCATCGGCGAGAATGAAAACAATGTTCGGCTTCTGCGGACTGTCGGCCGCTTCAACCGTCGGCAGCGCGGCCGAAAGGATTGCCAGACAAACGGTGATCCAACGAACGGTGATGAATTTCATGCTGTGGTCTCACTTTGTGGCTCATCGAGAACGTTGGGGTGTCCGAGGATTGAGGCGACGATTCAAAGTTTTGCGCTTCATCCCGACGGGATGGCAGAGAGTAGCCGGGGGTCGGAGCGGAGC
>JAYVQJ010000668.1:0-1667 GCA_043777235.1 Planctomycetia bacterium | reverse complement strand
AAGCAACGGCAAGAAAGTCAGTCGGCTTCGCAAAACGACAGTGACCACGACCGTCTAATTGATTTGACTCCGGAATGATCGGCACCGTGCTCTTCTTGACAAAGCGGCACGATTGCTCAGAACTCCAAGACAAAGGACAAAGCCATGCAACTCACACCAGAACAAAAACAGATGGGCAAGGACAACTTCAACGAGGCGGTCGGGTTCAGCCGGCGCGAATGGCTGGTCGGAGCCGCCGCGGCCGGGACTGGACTCGGCGCGTTCTACTTCGGCTACGACAAGCTGAAGGGGGAACGTGTCCGTGTCGGCTTCATCGGGACCGGCGATGAAGGCTCTGTGCTGCTGACTCAGCATCCTCCGGAATACATGGAGATCGTCGCGATTTGCGATATCCGGCCGACCAATCTTCGTCGCGCGTTGGACGGCGACGGTAACGACGACCGAGTCGGCCTGATTCGCAAGCTCGGCGATAAGACGGCAACAGCAATCAAGCAGTACGAAGATCATCGTGATCTGCTGAAAGACCCCCGCGTCGAAGCGGTCGTGATCGCCACGCCTTTGATTTCGCATCACACGCTGGTGATCGAGGCACTCAAGAGCGGCAAGCATGTGCTCTGCGAGAAGTTGATGGCCAAGACCGTCACCGATTGCAAAGCGATGATCAAGACCGCCAAGGATGCCGGTAAGCTGTTGGCGGTCGGGCATCAGCGGCACTACAGCGTGCTGTACGACAACGCCTACAGCATCATCAAGATGGGGCTGCTCGGCGACATTAAGCACATCCGAGCTCAGTGGCATCGCAACAACAGCTTCCCCGGCCGCGACTCGTGGAACAAGAAGGTCGATCCGAAAGACCTCGCCGCGCTGAAGGATAAGAACGATTACCTCAAGGGCTTCGGCTTCGACGACGTCGAGCATCTCGTCAACTGGCGCGTCTACAACGCGACCGGCGGCGGCTTGATGGCGGAGCTCGGCAGCCATCAGCTTGACGCCAGCAGCATCTTTCTTGGCAAGGTCAAGCCGATCGCGTGCAGCGGCTACGGCGGCAAGAATTTTTACGGTGTGAAAGGGATCGGCTCGAAGGACAAGCAAGAGGACAAGCGCGAGATCGACGATCACGTCTACGTCACGTTCGAGTTCCCCGGCCCACACTACGACGCGAAGGACAACCCGGATGACGTCGCCATCGTGACGTACTCATCGCTGAGCACCAACCGGCTCGAACCCTACGGCGAGCAAGTCATGGGCAGCCGAGGCACGATGATCGTCCAAACGGAACAGCAAGCGATGCTCTACAAAGAGGCCAGCCCGGACACCGGTGCCGGCGGAGTCGAGCAGCGGCTGTACGTCATCAACGGCAACGACAGCGGCCCAGTCCTCTCCGCCAGCGCGAGCCTCGCCCCGACCGCGAGTGCCGCGGCTGCCGGAGCAACCGTCGAAAAGATCAGCCGAGGCTACACCGAAGAGATGGAACATTTTTGCCACTGCATCCGCAACAACATCCACGCCGGCCCGAAAGACGGCGGCCTGCGCTGCAACGGCACTGTCGCAATGGCCGATGCGATCATGGCGCTGACCTCGAACCTTGCGATGAAGCACAAGAAGCGAATCGTTTTCAAACCAGAATGGTTCGATCCGGAGAGCCCGGCTGCGCCGGAGAATGACAA
>JAYVQJ010000667.1:0-6384 GCA_043777235.1 Planctomycetia bacterium | reverse complement strand
AATCGCGAAACCGTACAGACCGTCTTCCGGCACCTCGACGACGAACGGGCTTTGCTTGTCCGAATCGTCACCGTACTTCCACCATTTCTGTCCGTTGTTCTGAGTCACGAACATCTCGACCGAACTGACACCCGAAGGACCGACATCGTCGATGCGGTAGTTGACCTCAAAGCGATGCGACTTCACGGCACGGAAACGTCCGTTGGAATTGAACCGACTTCGATTCGATCCCCACTCGGCGGTGTTCACGCGACTTTGCCCATTCGAGGAAGTATTCGATGCTGACGGAAATGTGCTTGCCGCCTTGGCCTCGCCGGGAAACTGCGTCGGAGCATGTGCCGGCGCGATTGGCCGAGTGCTCGGAGCAGGAAACGCCGAGAACGGATCGCCTGGTGGCGGCGGAGCAACAGAACTATTCGCTGCTGGACCAAACGGGAAACTGTTCGTCGATTCTGGCGACAGTGGCTGATTGCCAGCGATGGGTTGATTGTAGTCCGCAGCATCCGGTCGCTTGCGCATCGGTCCGCCAACTCCGCTGGCCTGAACAACTGCGGCGGTCTGCCGCGATCCGACGTTACCAGCCCGGTCTGCGGCGGAGCCGCGCACAGAAACTTGTCCGCCGTTCGGAACGCTCCAACTCGTCTGGCCAGCCGCTTGTGCCTTCACGCTCACCGGCTGCCAGTCGGAGCCGGCTTGTGAAAACTCCAAGGTCAGTTTTGTGAGGTCCAAATTCGCGTCAGAGATACTCCAAGAGAGTTGCACTTTCCCGGCTTCCGACTGCTGCAACAGCAACTGCAAATCCGGAGCAGTGCGATCGACGACGACAATCAATCCCGGTTCGACAACATTGGCATCAGGGTGCAGTTGATTCGCTCCGTCGACAGTCCGCACGGCGAACCAATACTCACCGTCCGCCGGAGCTTTGAACTCGAAACGCCCCGCGTCCGGTGCCACTGTTTGGACATGCTGCCATTCGAGGCCGCCGTTGCGAGACTGAAAGAGACGAATCTCCTTCGCACGCAATCGCCGCATTTCGGCTTGGTCGAACCGGTACGGAATCCGAAAGCCGGGTTGGTTGGTGTAAATCGCGTTGGGCTGCTGAGCCCACGCATTCGCTGAACTAAAGAGCGATGAGCACGCCAGAACGGCGAACCCGCAAACGATGCGAAGAAGCGGCTTCATAGGGACATCTCCGTCGGCCGGGCCCAGGTGCCCGCCCGATGGCTGCAAACGCCACCAGACGGAGCATCCGCGCGATGCACCGAACCTTGTCGTCCGTATCGGCCGCAATCGGAGTAGGACTTGAAACGAATGTCAGGAAGTTGCTGATGCTGCTGACCAGGCAATCTGGGCAAGCTCGCAGTCAGTCCTGCCAACGCTTAATGGCCCGTCGCCGCGTAGTACGGGTTCCGCCCGGCCGCATGGTCTGTCGTGTCGAGAATCTCGCCGACTTCCGGAACTGCGTTTCGGATCGCGACTTCGACCCCTTGCTTCAAGGTCGTGTCCGCTGAGGAACAGCCTTGGCATCCCCCACCCATTTGCAGAAAGACCGTGTTCCCTTGAACGTCGAGCAGACGAATCACACCGCCGTGGCTGCGAACTCCCGGCATGATGTCTCGTTCAATCACCACCTGAACTTTCTCACGAATCACCTCAGTCGGCGGCAGACGCTCGTGAAGCTCTGGATTCACCGCGTGCAGTCCTGTTGCAACGTGTTCGCGAATCGCTCCGCCGATTTGCTTGCCGACAACTTGCCACGGCTCTGGAGTCCGCTTGGTCACCGTGAGACGCTGATGTGAGATCAACAATCCAACGACTCCAGAAATCGCGAACAACCGTTCGGCCAGCGGCGAGCCCTCCGCCGATTCACGGCTCCCGAAGAAATAGGCTCGATCGGGATAAACTGGCCGATCAACGGTGAACCGACACATGGCGGGGACAGAGAGCGGTTCGGCGGTGATTTTCACGTCGGCTGACATTTCATCGATCCTTTGCAAAGAGCGGTCATCAATGTCCATTCTTGGACAGGTCGGGCATCAGAATAGCGACCCAATCGGACACTGCCCACGCATGCGAGACTTATAGAACCATCAAACGCAAACTGCTCGACGTCCGCCTACGGACGTCGAGCAGTTGAGCTCAGTCATATTGACTCGCGATAGTTAGATCAGTTCGCAGGAACAACGGGATTGAACCCAGCGTTACCCCGCTTACCAATCGGTTCGATCCGATTGAAGTCGATGCCGCCAGCAGTTGTACTGTCCAGCAAGCCCGCAAACCCCGCATAGTTTCCTGAGTCGCTCGCACGAAGTGACGGCAGACCACCACCACCAGTCAAACTCATCAGTCCCCCGAACGCAGAGTTGTAACTCAGCTTGTTCTGCGGATCCTTGGACCGTACCGGGTTGTCGCTCCACTCTGCGAACGACGAAAGAATCATTTGCCACTTCTGCAGAGTCTTGCCAGTCGTCGGAGTTCCGCTCTCTGGTTTTACAATCGTTTGGAAAATGGGAGTTGCTGGCGAGTTCACCGTCGCGGGAGTGAATTGGAGAATTCCGCTTCCAGCCGGCCTTTGTGTCTGACGTATCACTGTCGTCGTGCCAGTCGCCGCGATGCCTACTCCTGCAAAATCGCCAGCATGGTTGAGCAATTGTTCGAGGAACGCCCGCCCGACAAATTGGTTGTAGATGCCGTCTCCCGTGTAATTCGTATCGTCGAGGTAGTCTCCAAAGATCGTTTGTCGATCGCGGAAATAGGCGCGGTCTTCATTCGTCGATCCGGGGACTAAATTGTAATTGTCGTAGGTCAGCGGCAGGTCATTGTCTTCGGTCCACAAGAGTGGTGTTATCTGTTGCTTCCTACGATCCTGGGTAATCGCGGAGTCACCGAGATCGTCCAAACGATCAATGTGGTACAGGGAATCTGACAAAGACAAACCTGCTTCACGGACGAGCCGGTCAGCACCGCGGTTACTGATGCCAAGATTTGTTTGGACCAGCGAATCGAGTTGTGTGAAGTCCCCCTGCCCATACGCATAGAACCCTGGTGTTGCGACACCGGCGGAGGAAATCTGAGGTCCAATCGACTGGAACCTGCGCGAGTACTGAATTCGATTCTGCGTTTGCGCCGCGCGGCTGGCCAGGCTAGGATTGAATCCCGCTAATGCCTCGCGAATCGCGATATAAGTGGCCAACACTTGATTGTAGATGGTCGGATCGTCTCGCGTCTCGAACCGGATAATTCGCCAAGCCGTGAGGTTTCCCACGGCTACTTGTTGCGCTCCGCTGCCACTGTTTGAAAAATTGGGATCGAGGATGAAGTCCGTGTTCTGACTCTGATTGTTTTGACCGCCGCCGCCGCCTTGTCCCTGAAGGCCCCCCTTGATGACCGCCGCGATCTTCACCACGTAGCCGGGGGTCGTGGAGAGATTGGGATATGTCGTTCGCGAAAAATTGTTCGTAGCGACTTGATTGTTATTCGCGCCGACGTTGCTGGTTGGGCCCGGCAAATACAGTGAATCGCCAGCATTCAAAAGGGTGCTCACTGAAATCCTTGGCCCCTGATTGTTTCCTCCGCCGCCCCCTTGTTGCGCTGTTGCCCGGAGGAGAGTGGGGCTGACCAGATTGAAACTTCCCGGCAACGGAACGGGAGCGAGAATCGCCACCTTCTGCTTGACGCTGTTCTTGCCGTAGATCGAATTAAAGAACGTGTTCTTTCCGGCAATGATTTCCGCTTCGTTGGATCGCAAATACAAAATGGCCAATTCCACTTGCTGTTGCGCAATCTTGTGACTGGTGATGATGCTCTGCGCCGCTGCCGTCATCCTCGCGGCGTCGGCACCGTTCGAGGGGTCCAGCAACGAGTCGAATTGCAACACCGCTAAGTCCTGCGGCCGGATTAGCGCACCTCCATTGAGTAAGGGCGTTGCATCAGCGACAGGATTATTGACATCGTTGGGAACTTGCGCAACGCTGACCGACGCCAACGACAGAACAACCGCAGTTGCCAACAACTTCGTGAACCATTTAGGCGAAACCATCTCGACCTCTCCTCAAACTTACGGCATGTCAAAACGCGACGAGCAACCAGCTTTGATAACCAGCCTGAGCATAGTCGCTGGAAAAGTCTACGGAGGCGGAAAAGCCTCAGTCAAAGGCGAATCCAGCAATCTTCCTCTAATAGGTCGTTCAATTCGATCCGCTCCGCGTTTGCAGATCGGCCAAACCCTTCCGATGACAGAAATCGCCAAAGGTTTCCGACGCTCTCCGTTCCGTTTTGAAGTAGGCCAGGATCGGCGATACCGATTGTGCGATTTCTTCCAGCGGCACCTGATCTTTGAAAAGAAACGCCAACCGAGTTCCTTCGGCGTTGCCCCCCAAGTAAACGGTGTATTTGCCTCGCGATTTGCCCACCAAACCGATGTCCGGTGTGTAGGGCCGCGCGCAACCGTTCGGGCAGCCGGTCATGTGGACGGAGATCCGTTCGCTGATCAAATCAAACTTGCGCAGCTCGACTTCCAAGTCGTCGATCACGCGAGGCAGGACACGTTCTGATTCGGTCACGGCCAGGCCACACGTCGGAAGCGCGGGGCAGGCGATTGAGTATCGACGGACTAGCGACAAGTCTTCCGCTGCGGCGATTCCGTACTCGGCGAGCAGCTTCGAGATGTCCGCTCGATCTTGTGGCTGGATGTCGCAGAGGATGACTCCTTGCAGCGCGGTGAGCCGAGTGTTCATGCCGTACTTGCCAAGAATTGCTCGCAGCCCGGCTTTGATTCGCAGCGAGCCATCGTCCTTGATGCGTCCGTTCTCAATGTTGATGCCGAGGAACCACTTGCCGTCTCCTTGCTCGTGCCAGCCCATGTGGTCGTCGACGCCGGTGATCTCGACTTCGCGAGCTTCCGCCAGCTTGTAGCCGAGGTGCTCTTCGACTTTACCTCGAAAGAAATCGAGTCCCTGATTCGCGACGACGTACTTCAGTCGAGCAAGTTTACGGTCGGCTCGATTGCCGGTATCGCGAAACGCTTTGACGACTGCCCCCGCGACATCCAGCACTTGGTCGGGAGTGCAGAACCCCATCCGTTTCGCGACGGTCACGAACGTCTTCTTGTTGGCCGGCGTGCTCCCCTGCCCTCCACCGACGTAGACGTTGTAGCCCTCGATGCGTTTCCCATCGTGAATCGAGGCGAAGCTCAAGTCGTAGGTCAGCGCGTCGATGCAGTTGTCTTCCGGAAGAGTGATTCCGATCTTGAACTTGCGCGGCAGGTAGTTCGCCCCGTAGATCGGTTCGACGACTGGCTGAAAGTCGGCGACGTTCTGCTGCTCGCCGGTTTCTTCGTCGCGCAGCCAGAGGTCGAAGTACGCCGATGTCCGCGGACGAAGATGCTCGGCGATGCGATCGGCCAGAACTTGATTGGCGCTGCGGATCGAGTTCGCGTTGATCGGAGCCGGGCAGCACATGACATTGCGGTTCACGTCGCCGCAGGCCGCGAGCGTGCTCAGTTTGATGCGATTGATTTCGCGGATTGTTTCGCGGAGATCGCCTTTCAAGACACCGTGAAGCTGAAAGCCTTGCCGAGTCGTGATTCGCAGCGTGCCGTTGCCGAATCGATCGCAAAGGTCGAGTTCCGACAGGAATTGTTCGGCCGAGACTTTGCCGCCGGGAACGCGAGACCGAACCATCATCGCGTAGGCTTTCGCCTCGCCGGTTCCGCGGCCGTCACGATTTTCTTGCTGGTAAGTGCCGTGATTTTTTAGGAGCTGTTCCATCCCTTCGGTGAACGGCTCGTTCGGCTGACAAAGCTCTTCGGCAATGGTTCCGCGAAGCTGACGGCTGCCTGCCTTGAGATGTTCGATCTTGCTAAGCTCCAATTGTTCGGACATCGAGTCGCTCCGTAGCCCAAACTCTCCGAGTCGGGTTCTCTGTGGCATCAAAAAGTTCATCGAAAAAACGCCGCACTCAACGAGTTCGGCAACAGTTCGCGCGAAGTGTAGTTGTGGCGTTTCAGCATGAGTAGAGAGCCTTTTGCCGAGCCTGTCCCGCCGTCAAACGCTCCGCGGAATGTTCTTGATCGACTGGCTTGGTTGTACGCAACCGGCTGCGGAATTGGCCTCGCACCAAAAGCCCCTGGGACGTTTGGAAGTTTGCTAGGGCCGCTGATTGTTTGGGGCTGGAAGTCGCTCGCACGTCCGCTTCACGAGAGCATGATTGTCACGTTGATTGGCATTCTGCTCGGAGTCGCCGCTGCTCAGCGAGTGAGTCGCCGCTGCGGATTGGCTGATCCCGGCTGCGTGGTTTGCGATGAGATCGCGGCGTTCGCGATTGTCTTCGCGATTGCTCCCGTGAATTGGATGACGGCCGGACTTGGCTTTGCGTGGTTTCGTC
>JAYVQJ010000666.1:0-6395 GCA_043777235.1 Planctomycetia bacterium | reverse complement strand
ACGCCGAACTCGGAGATCGCGATCGGCCAGGCGAGCACGCTGTTGTGTCATCTCGCGAACATCTCGTACCGCACCGGCCACACGCTGCATCTCGATCCGCAGACCAAGCAGATCGTCGGTGATGCGGACGCGATGAAGCTCTGGGGCCGTGAGTACCGCAAAGGCTGGGAACCGAAAGTGTGAAGCAGCGATCGCGTCAACGTAGCCCTCTCGCTCCGCGAGAGGAAAGCCGAACGCTTCACCGGCGCTGTTCGCGCGATCGACCTGCAAGAAACAATCCACGTTGCCCGCGCGCTCGGCTGTCCTCTCGCGGAACGAGAGGGCTACGTTTTCGGCTTCATCGCCAGCAGACGCAGTTGCTTGTCGTGGTGAGCGGTCGCGAGTTGGATTCCATCCGGGTGCAGCGAGAGATCGCGGACCGCATTGCCGATGTTGAACATGTGGAAGTCGTTTTTCTCCCCCGGCTTCCAGAAGGCGACGTATCCGCCGCCGCCACCGCCAACGGCTCCGATCAAAAATCCTTCGGGGTGCAGTGCCACTCCGAAGGCTTTGCCATTCGCGCCCGACTTGAGCAGATGCGCGATCGTCTCTTTGCCCATCTCCCAGTCGATCATGCAAAACGCGGGATTGCCGACGCCGGCGAATGCGTTCGAGACATTTGTGATGCCGCCGGCCACGAACGATTTGCCGTCCTTCGCGAACTGCATCGAGTACGGCCCGCCGTAATCGGCCATGAAGCCGGGATCGTATTTGTGGATCGTCGGCACCTTGAACGATCGCAGAGCCTTACCGGTTTCGACTTCCCAGTCGATGAAGTTCGCAATCAGATCGCCGGAGATCAGATTCTTTCCGCCCGGATGAAACGCGACGTTGTAGATGTGTCGCTCGTGACCAGTCATCTCGCGGACGAGGCTGCCGTCTTCGACCTTCCAGAGCTTGACCTTCAAGTCGTTGCCGCACGATGCGACGAGCTGCCCGTCCGGGCTGACGTCGAGCGCTCGAATCCAACCGGCGTGAGCTTCGACCGTGCGAATCGGAGCCGGCTTCTCGGCCGCGGCCGGCCACCAGATCAAGCGGCCGTCGTGACCGCCGGTCAGAACCAGCTCGCCGTTCTTCGCGAACGCGATCGCTCGCACCCACGACTCGTGACCACCTTCGAGGTCCGTCTTCGCGCCGCTGGCCAAGTCCCAGCGAACGACCTTCGAGTGCTGCATTCCGACGAACACAAATCGCCCGGTTGGATCGAACCGGCACGCGATCAGCGACGCTTCGTTGGCGAACGATTTCACGACATGCGTTTGAACGGGATCGGCAGGCATGATCGGTCTCCTGTTTTTGTAGCCCGGTCACTCCGTGACCGGGATTCGGGTCACGGAGTGACCCGGCTACGGTTCTGGCGGGCTTTCGCGACACACGATAAGCTCGCGCGACCATGTTGGGGAGTCGAGGAGCAGCGTCGTGATTGTCGGCTTGGGCACGGACATCGTTGAAGTCAGTCGCATCGAAAAGATGATCGAGCGACACGCCGACTCGTTCGTGAACCGCATCTTCACGCCCGACGAAATCGCGTATTGCCGACAACGCAAGTTCTCCGCCGAGCCGTTCGCCGGCCGTTGGGCTGCGAAGGAGGCGGTGATGAAAGCGCTCGGCACCGGCTTCATCCAAGGGACGCACTTCCAAGAAATCGAAATCGTCACCGAGCAATCCGGCCGCCCGCGCGTCGTGCTGCATGGCTCGACCGCTGAGCTGGCGAAGCAACTCGGCATCGACGAGTTGCTCGTCACCATGTCTCACTGCCGTGAGTACGCCACCGCGACGGCCATCGGTTTGCGAACAACCTGTCCGGCCGATGGCTGAAGGCCGAAAGCCGATGGCCGTTATCCTTTTCCGAAAAAGCGAGGTTCCCGAATGCGTCGTCTGCTGATTGCGATCTTCTGCGTGCTTTCGCCTCTCCCGTCGTTCGCCGCCGAATTTGATGCCGCCAAGCTCGCCAAGATTCGCGAGCGGATGCAGTCCTTCGTCGATCAGAAAATCATCGCCGGTGCGGTGACGTGCGTCGGCTCGAAAGAGGGCGTCGCGCATCTCGAAGCAGTCGGACTGCAAAAGATCGAGACCAAGCAGCCAATGCCGAAGGACTCGCTGTTCCGCATCGCCTCGATGACCAAGCCGATCACCGCGATTGGAATCATGATCTTGCAGGAAGAAGGAAAACTCTCCGTCGATGATCCCGTCGAGAAACACCTGCCGGAGTTTCGCGGTCAGAGAATTGTCGCCTCGCGCGACGGAGATTCCGTCACGCTGAAGAAGCCGTCACGAATCATCACGATCCGCGACTTGCTGACGCACACGTCAGGACTGCCGGGAGGATTCCCGCCGGGGCTCGCGGATTTGTATCAGACTCGCAACCGCACGCTGGCCGAGGCGGTGTTGGTCAGCTCGCAGCAGCCGCTCGACTTCGAGCCTGGCAGCAAGTGGTCGTACTGCAACGCCGGCATCGACACGCTCGGCCGCATTATCGAGGTCACGTCGGGGCAATCGTTCGAGGAGTTTTTGAAAGCTCGTATCTTTCAACCACTCGGCATGAGTGACACCGCTTGCTTCCCGACCGAGCAACAAACGCCGCGCATCGCCGGACTGTACGACTCGAAGGACGGGGAGCTGATCGTCGCGAATCGCCCGATCGTCGGGCCAGCTACCGGAGCCAAGCATCCGATCCCGGCAGGTGGGCTGTACTCGACAGCGGCCGATCTCGCGAAGCTGTATCAAGCGATGTTGAATGCGGGGCGACTCGGTTCAACGAAAATCATCGCGCCGGAAAGCGTGCTGACGATGACCAAAGTGCAGACGGGCGATCTGCAATGCGGCTTCGTTCCCGGCATGGGTTTTGGTTTTGGATGGGCCGTCGTGAAAGAACCGCAAGGTGTGACGTCGATGGTTTCACCCGGCACATTCGGTCACGGTGGAGCGTTCGGGACTCAAGCTTGGATCGATCCGAAACAAGACCTGTTCGTCATCTTGTTGATTCAGCGCGTCGGACTCGCCAACGCTGACGGTTCGGACATTCGACGTGACTTGCAACAAGTCGCCGTGGATGCGATCAAACGCTGATTGTCGAAATCGCGCGGCTCTTAAAAGAGTTTTTCAACGCAAAGATGCAAAGATGCAAAGATGCAAAGATGCAACGACCCACAAAGAATCGCAGAGTGCAACGACTGACATGAGTATCGTCACTTCGACCCTCGACGGTCTTTCGGGGATGACCTTGTGGTGTGCTCGATCTCGTTTCTTTGCGACTCTGCGTCTTTGCGTTGAAAACCTCTTTGAGTAACTCGATTGACTGTCTGTCCTGCGAGATGAAGGGAACGTCGATGCGCACTTCGTTTTTTCTAACGATCCTGAGCTTGACGGTCATGGCGTCGAATCCACTCGACGCGCAAGAAGGCAGTGGCTCGGCGACGCGCACGTTTCTTGGAGCCACCGAATGCGTGAAGTGTCATCTCAACGGACTGCCGAAGGCGGAGGACTCCGCATTGGCTGCGGCCGGGTTCGGCGAACTGGCCGGCGACAGTTGGGTGCTGCTCGACGAACTAAAGACCTGGGCCGGTGCCGATCGGCACTTGCAAGCCTTCACCGCGTTGAAGAACGACCGCTCGAAGCGAATGGGAAAGCTGCTCGGCGTCGAGGAGATTCATCGGGATAAGCGTTGCCTCGCCTGTCACACCGGCTTTCCACTCTCAGCGATGGGCGACGATCCGCACCTGATGCCGGCCATCCTAGAGAAGGATTTGAAGGTGGCTCAGGGAGTCAGTTGCGAAGGCTGCCACGCTCCGTCCGGAGATGCGAAGGCCGGAGCCGATGCCAAAGGTTGGTACGTCCCGCATGTCCAAAAAGAGGCGTGGCGATTCCTGTCAGGAGCCGACAAAGAAACGAAGTTCGGCTTCACGAATATCCGCTCGCCGATCACGCGCACGCGACTTTGCTTGTCGTGTCACCTGGGTAATGCCAACGCAGGAAAGATCGTCACGCACGAGATGTACGCCGCCGGACATCCGCCTCTGCCCGGTTTCGAGTTGCAAACATTCTCGCAGCAGTTGCCCAAGCACTGGCGTGATTTCGACAAGAAGTCCGACGGCGTTCGCGACGAGTTCCTCAAACGCAGTACCGACGACGTCTACGGCCGCGAGTCGTACAAGCTCGACAACCTGCACGAAACGCGAGCCACGTTGATCGCCGCTTTGGTGTCGTACTCTGAGAATCTCAAACTGGCGAGCGCTCTGGCCGACACGAGCCTCAAGACGCCGGTGACGAAACCCGACTGGCCGGAACTTGCGCAGTTCGAGTGCTTCGCCTGCCATCACGACCTGAAAGATAAATCGTGGCGGCAACGGCGAACGGTTCGAGGCACTCCGGGGCGTCCGCAGTTGCGCTCGTGGCCAACCGTGCTCGCGAAGCTGGCGATTAAGACTCTCGGTCAAGACCCACAGGAACTCGATCGCCGAGCGCAATCGGTGGAAAGATTGCTCAGCGATCAGCCGTTCGGCCGGCAAGACCGCTGGGCCGAGTCGATTAAATCGCCGACGGAATGGCTCGATCAACAAGCCGTCGCGCTGGAACGCCAACCGCTGTCGCGCGAGTCAGGCTTGTCACTGCTGCGAGACATCGCCGCTGTCGCCGACAGCGAGTATTGGGATTACGACTCCGCCAGACAGCTCGTGTGGGTCACTCAAGTCCTGCGTCGCGAACTCGCGAGCGACCGCAGTCCGCCCGCCATTCGCGAACAGATCACCGCGATCGATGCGGACCTCGCCGATGTCGAAAAACTCTTCACGCTTAATCTGCTCGATGGCCAAAAGGGACAGCAAGAAGTCCCCGGCTCGACGAAGACTCGCGAAGTCACCGAGGTCGATCTGACCAAGACGCTGCCGCCGATCGCCGACTACGACGCGATCACCTTCCGCGACAAGTTCCACAAGCTCGCCGCGAAGCTCAGCAGCAAATGACTTTCATTCCTTTGGCCCCATTCGTCTGGCAGAACGATTTGCCAGAGGAATGGGGCCAGAGGAATGAAAACAGGTTGGGCAGTTACATGCCCGCTCTTAGTGCTTCGAGATGTCGCGCGAAGTGTTCGGCCAAGACTTCGGTGTAGGTGCTGAGGTGCGATTCCAAAACGCCTCGCACGGCGGGACCGAAGTCCGCATGTGTCAGCACGGAACCGAACGTGCAATGCAGGATTTGCCGGCCGGGGGCGGTGAAGCCTTTGCCGACTGGGACTTCGGACCACATTTCTAAATAGGTCCGTTCGAGATCTTGTGCCGTCGCGAGTTGCTCGGCCGACGGGACACGGGCCAACGTTGCCGAGACGTGATACGTCGCTTTGTCCGTGTCGTATCGGCCGCGAGCGAACGAGATGATCTCACGAAACAGTTTTTCGTCGTGCCGAGCAACGACTCGCAAGGCTTCGAGATAGCTGGTGCCGGCGGTCTTCACATGGAAACGGCCGCTCGTCGCGCGAGCCAGCGCGGCGTACATCGACAGTTTATCCGACCCCGAATGCAGGCTGAGCTTGTACGGACCGAGCATCGCCGCGATCGCCGCGTGCTCTTGCAGCGAACGGTTGAGCAACGCGAGATCCCCTTTGAAATCGACTCCCTTCTCGAAGTCACCGACGAATCGCGGCGCGAGGCTGACCAGCTTCATCCCGCGCGTGAGACATTGGTCCGCGATGATGTAGTGCTCGGCAAGAGTCGTCGGGTTGTCGGTTTCATCGACGCTCAGTTCGATCTCGAACTCGCGGCCGGCCGAGGTTTGGACTTTGCGAATGTAATCGGACAACGCGACCGCTTGATTGATCGCTCGGCCGTACTTCACCGCCGCTTGCAGACACGCTCGATCCGTGAAGTCGATCGTCGTGCCGGTCGAGAGTTTGACCTTGCGACCGACGTATCTCGAGACCCAGCCGACTTCGGATTCAATCGCCTCCGCGTGCTGTCGCAGCGTGGCTTCGTCGTAGCTGTCGGCCTTCGGATCGACCGCGCCGGACGGGTCGATGGTGAAGAACGTGAACCCGACCGCCGCCGTGCGATCGACGTCTTCGGGCGTCTTGAGGTGATCGGCATCCGCGCCGCATTGACCGGTCCACTTGCAAGCTTTCACGCCACTGACCGCATCGTCGATGACGTTCTGCGGCGTGCGCTGAGTGCGCGTCATTTCGCGGATCGATTGCTGCGGGAAGATCGCTTCGATCCCGCACGGCACTCGCCGCATGGCTGCGATGTGACCGGGAGTCGCGAGACCGATCCGATCGCCGAATCCGAAGCTGGGTTGCAGGCCAAGAGTTTGGAATTTCATGGGACACCTCGTGAAAAAGTTCGTCGGCGAGCCGGGCGGCGTTAGCC
>JAYVQJ010000665.1:0-6398 GCA_043777235.1 Planctomycetia bacterium | reverse complement strand
GGTTCGTGCCGCAAAAACCGGGGCTAGCGCCGCGCGGCTAATTTGTGCGATCCGTATGAGGAGAATCAGGAAGTGTCTCAGCGGGCGTGGGCGATCATCTTGGCGGGGGGCGTGCTGTCAGTCGTGGCAGTCGTGACGTGGCAGGTGCTGCGTGTCTCGGAGGTCGCGTCGACTCCCGTTGTGCAAGAACCGGAGAGCGTTCCCGTTCGGCGTCCATCGGATTCTGAAGAGTTCGTCGGCAGCGCGGTCTGCTCGGAGTGCCACGCGGCGATTGCGAAAGCCTACGACTCGAACCCGATGGCCCATTCAACCGAGGCGGCGCTTACGGCGACACCTCGCGAGGACTACGAGAAGAAGATTTCGTTCGTGTCCGGTCAGGGCTTGCAGTTTCGCGTCGAGCGCACGGCGGACGCGATCACGCACCACGAATTTCGCATAGCGGATGACGACCTCGTGTACGATCGCAGCGTCGACGTACATTGGACGATCGGTTCGGGAAAGCGCGGGCGCTCGTATGCGTTCGAATCGGAGGGGATGTTGTTTCAGTCGCCAATTTCCTGGTACTCGCAGCGCGGAATTTGGGACATATCACCGGGCTTTGCGGCCGAGATGTCCAGCCGGTTCGACCGACGTTTGCTCGACGGCTGCATCGCCTGTCATGTCGGCCGAGCCAACCCGCAACCGGGCGTTCCCGATCGCTTTGAACATCCCGCGATCCTCGAAGCGGCGATTGGTTGCGAACGGTGTCACGGCCCCGGTGCTCGGCATGTGCAATGGCGTCGATCAACAGAACCGAACGAGGGAACCGATCCAATCGTCAATCCGAGCAAACTGCCGATCGTCGAACGGGAGAGTGTTTGCAATCAATGCCATCTTCCGGGTATTCGCCGTGTCTTGAGGTTCGGTTGCACGCCGTATGATTTTCGTCCCGGTCAGCGGTTGGATGAAACCTGGACGGTCTTTGTCGAAGAGCCGCGAACAAAAGGGGACGAGTCTGCGGCACCGGCCGTCAGCCAGGTCGAGCAAATGCGGACCAGCCGTTGTTATCAGAAGACGTCGGGTAACTTGGGCTGCGTTTCCTGTCATGATCCTCACGGGGCCGTCGAAGAGCAGGAGCGGACGGCTCATTACGAGCGGCGTTGCCAGACGTGTCACGAAACACAAGGTTGCAGCCTGCCCATCGAGAAACGAAACGGCTCACCCAAAGGCTCGTCGTGCATTGATTGTCACATGCCCCGTTTGATGGCCACTGATATTCCTCACACATCGCAGACCGATCATCGTGTCTTGCGCGATCCGAAACCTGTGCCGAACACTCGCGTCGCGCCGAAGAATTCGGGGCTTTTGATTTTCGATGAAGATTCGACTCGCGTTTCTGAAAGTGATCGTCTTCGCGCCCGAATGTTGATTCAGCTCGAAACGTTGAAGCAAACTCGCGACCCGGAAACTGCGGAAGAATGCCGGCAGCAATTCCGGCGGGCGCTCGGCAAATTTGCGAAGGATCCGGAAGTCCTGCTCGGCCTCGGCACAGCGTCCTTGCTGCTCAACGATGCGGTGGCTGCCGAGACGTATTTCTTAAAGGCACTCGCCGTCAGTCCCGACGATGAAAAACTTGTCGAGCAATTGGCTCTGTTTTATTTCTGGAAAAACAATCGGCCACAAGCACGCCGCTTTCTGGAGAAGACGCTCGCGCAGAATTCGATGAGCGTCGAGAATTGGGGACGCTACGCGCAGATTTTAGGTGACATCGGCGATTGGCCAGCCGCCATCGAGGCCGCTGAGAAGGGACTGGAGATCGATCCAGCGTTCATCCCGCTCCGTTCGTGGGCAGCCAACAGCTATCGCAGCCGCAATGATCCTGCCAACGAGGAGCGGCATCGACTCATTCTCGAACAGCTCGTCAAGAACCGGAAAGGCGCGACTCCTGGTCGAACGCCTTGAGATTGACGGTCCAGCAAACCTGACCGCCATTGCATCGCAGAAATTTCGTCTCCGTCAGATTTCGCCCGGCCAACCCATTGAAAGGTCGACGTCACGCGGATCACTGGTGCCTGTTTCGTTTGAAGGATTCCAACTTAGGGGGCGACGAAAAATGACTTCGTAGAACGGTTTTCCAAACCGTTCGCCCGGATTGGAAATCCGGGCTACGAAAACACGAAGTCATTTTTCCTCGCCCCCTTAACACGTGAACTCGATGTGGCATCCGCAGCCCATATGATTCGGATTCTGGCTGGTTTCCACGGCGACCATCGAACAACATTCGCGGCTGTCGTTGTGTCAGCCAAAATGAGACGTCCTCGCGTACGAGATGACACGAGCTTGTCGTCCACGGTCTCGTCCGTTTGAGCTTGATCGACAACTGAAAAGTCAGGAGTAACGTGCCTTGCCTCAACGAACGCGAACAATTCTCTGGGGGTTAGCTGCTGTCACGACGCTGGCCGTCTGCGGATTTTGGGCGATCCACACGAATACGGACCCAATTCCGGAACCGCTGACCGATGGCAAGATCGTCTTTGATCACGGTCCGATTGCGGATGCCGCATTGATCCTGGCCAATGATTTCACGGGAAAGATCAATGACACAAACTCACTGCTCGAATTGCGGGATGCGGTTCAAGCTCGAAACCGTGCATTGGCGGCGTTGGAAGAACAGCTTGCCACTCAACTGCGATCGCCGAATCCGCAGAACTCGGAGATCACTCGTCAGCACTACAACATCAGCAAGCTGCTGATGTACGAGGGGCGATTCGAGGACGCAGCAGCAGCCATCAAGAAATCGCTGGCGGCTGGAGATTCGGAATCGCTGACGGTGTCCGTTCGAGCAAACCTGACGGCGGGCCTGGGGATCTGCTCGCTGCGCCGCGGAGAGATCGAAAATTGCATCAAATGTGTCGGCCCTTCGAGCTGCATCTTTCCAATTTCAAAAGAGGCCATTCACACGTTCCCGGCCGGATCGAAGCAGGCCATCGAGTACTTCACCGAGAGCCTCAAGCTCAATCCCAACGACTTGCGGGTTCGTTGGTTGCTGAACCTCGCGTACATGACGCTGGGCGAGTACCCAGAGAAAGTGCCTCGCAAGTTCTTAATCCCGCTCGACACCTTTGAATCGACGGTCGATGTGGGGCACTTTCAAAACGTCGCGCCGCTGATCGGGCTGACCTCGCGCGGGACGAACCAAGCTGGCGGCAGTGTGTTCGACGACTTCACCGGCGACGGTCTGCCGGACCTCTTCACGACGTCGCTGGATGATGACCGGGGAGCCTCGTTGTTCGTCAATCGCGGAGACGGGACATTCGAGGACCGCTCTGAGAAAGCCGGCCTCGGAGATCAGGTTTACGCGCTGAATGTGGCTCGCGCCGACTTCGACAACGACGGCAATCTGGATGTGATCCTGTTGCGCGGAGCCTGGGAAAAGGCGATGCGGATGTCGCTTCTGCGCAACATCGGGAACGGTGTCTTCGAAGACGTGACCATCTCAAGTGGTCTGAACGAGCCGATTGCCTCGGAGTCCGTTGCCTGGGGAGATTACGACAACGATGGGCTGATTGATCTGTTCGTCAGTGGTGAATACCAGCAAGCGTTTATCACCAAGCCCAGGCAACCGGGCGAGGCGCGGAATCGCTGTCGGCTGTATCACAACGAAGGGCACGGCAAGTTCGTCGATGTCGCGGCGACCGCCGGTGTCGCCGACGAACTCTGCTCAAAGGGATCAGCCTGGGGAGATTACGACGGTGACGGTCGACTCGATCTGTTCGTCTCGAACATCAACGGGGCGTGCCGGCTCTATCACAACGAGGGGGACGGAAAGTTCCGCGACGTCGCCAGGGAGTTGGGCGTCACCGGTCCCGATCATGGTTTCGCCTGTTGGTTCTGGGACTATGACAACGATGGTCAGCTCGATCTTTACGTGAACGACTACTCGAGCACGCTGGCGGACTTCGTCGCCGTTTCGCTGAAGGTTCCGGCGGATCATCATTCGAGTCGGCCGCGGCTGTACCGCAACGTCGGTGCCAAGGGCTTCGTCGAAGTGACTCGTGAAGTCGGGCTCGACCGAGTGCTCATGCCGATGGGATGCAACTTCGCGGATATCGACAACGATGGATTTCTCGACTTCTATTTGGGAACCGGCCGCATGGCTTTGGAGATTCTCGTTCCCAACTTGATGTTCAAGAACGAAGCGGGGCAGCGTTTTCACGACGTGACGATGTCGTCCGGCACGGGTCATCTTCAAAAGGGACATGGCATCTCGTTCGCCGACTGGGACTGCGACGGCGATCTCGACTTTTTCGTCGAAGCGGGCGGAGCCGTTCCTGGCGACCGAGCCTATAACCTCTTGTTCCAAAATCCCGGTCACGGTCGGCACTGGTTGAAGGTCAAATTGGTCGGCCGTCAAACCAACCGAGCGGCGATCGGTGCTCAGATCACCGCCGTCGTGCAAGGTGCCGACGGAATACAACGAACGGTTCATCGAACGGTCGGGAACAACAGCAGCTTCGGCGGCAACAGCCTCGTTGAGTCGATCGGTCTGCTCGATGCGATGAGTGTTTTCGAATTGAAAGTGTATTGGCCAACCAGCAAAACGACGCAGACGTTTCGCGACATCAGCGCCGATCAAGCGATTGAAATCACCGAGGGAGCGGACGCCTTTCAGCCGCTGGCTCAACCGTGGGTGGGGAGCAAAGCTCGATGACTTCTGGAACACGACGCAGGAACTGGCTCGCCGGAGGTCTGGTGCTCCTGATCGTGATTGTCGTGCTGCTTGTCAGCGTCCGCTGGGATTCCCACGAAGAGGTTCCGCTGCTCGATGGTTCGACGATCACGGTGGCGAGAGGGATTCATCTGCTCGGCAACCTCGGCCCTGCTGCGGCGTATGTCGTCGAGACATCGGAAGGACTGGTGCTGATCGATGCGGGACTCGACAGCGACGCGCGGCAACTCAAATCACAAATGGTGAAGTTGAAGCTCGATGTGAAGCGGCTGCGGGCGATTTTTCTGACACACGTCCACGGCGATCATTGCGGCGGTGCCGAATCGCTTCGCGCGGAGACCGGAGCAACGGTCTACGCCGGCAAGTCCGACGCGCCGATTCTGAAAGCCGGCGCTCCGATCGAGGCTTTTTTCAGCACCTACCAGATGCCGAATCACACGCCGCATCCGACGACCGTCGATGTTCTGTTGTCGGGGGATGAGTCGATCTCTTTCGGCGATGTCCGTTTCAAAGTCCTCGACACTCCCGGCCACACGCTGGGGAGCACCTGCTATTTGATGGAACGTGCGGGACGACGAGTGCTCTTTTCGGGAGACGTGATCGTGCGGCTCGGCGAGAAACCACTCGGCACATACTCGGCGTACTTGCCTCCGCGCTATCGCGGCGATGCTCGATCGTACCTGACGTCGCTTCAGAAGCTTCGTGTACTTCCGGTTCCCGATCTCGTGCTGCCGGGACATCCGCGATCGAACTCAGCACCTCGCAGCCCGCGACTGACGCAGACTCAGTGGGAGGAGATGCTCGGTGCCGGCATCGACGACATGCGTCAACTCGTGAGCCGCTTCGATACCGACGGCGCGAGCTTCCTCGACGGGGAACCCAAGCGATTGCTCCCGGACTTGTATTACTTCGGCAACTTTCAAAACGCGGCGGTCTATGGCTTCTTCGCGGACTCGAAGCTCATCTTGATCGACGCTCCCGGCGGATCGGGGCTGGCCGATTTCCTGAAGTCGCGGCAGCGCGAACTCGGACTGACTCCCGTTGAGCCAACCGCAATTTTGCTGACTGCCTGCGGCGAGAAGGAAACCGCCGGACTCAGCGAACTCGTGGAACGCAGCCACGCCATCGTCGTTGCGGCACCGGCCGGCATCGACGCGGTCAAGCAAATCTGTGCTCCCGGTACGACTGTTCTCTCGACCGACGAACTGTCCCAACGAAATTGGTTTTCCGTGACACCGATGCCGCTGGGCGGGCGCGGTCTCGCACCCATCGCGTATGTCGTGCGCTGGGGTGACAAGACTGTCCTCGTCTCCGGTCGAATTCCAGCGGGGACGGACCAGACGTCGCGCGACGAACTGCTGTCCGACATCGCGGCCTCAAAAGACAACTCAATCCCGTTCCTCGCTGCGATCCGACAATTGGGTGGCGTGCGGCCCAACCTCTGGCTTCCGGCGGCTCCCTCGAATGGCCAGAATGCCAACCTCTACGACAGCGTTTGGAAAGACGTTCTCGAACAGAACTATCGAGCGGGTTACCAATCGCTGCCACAACGGTAGTGCTTTGTCACAGCCTGATTTTCGGGTTAGACAGATCAGCCGGTACGCGCTAGCGTCCAGTTCAACCGGGGGCTAGCGCCCAATGGCACTTACTTTACCCCAGTAACCCGCAGCGTCAGCGAGGGAAACAAAGG
>JAYVQJ010000664.1:0-6403 GCA_043777235.1 Planctomycetia bacterium | reverse complement strand
TCGTCGATTGTGCCGCCCTTTCAGGGCTGGTGTTTCATCATCTTCCGTTCCCCAGGGCGTTGCCCTGGGCTTTCGAGTGGCGACCCTTCGGGCCAAACGGCATTCGATTTCTCTGAGTCCCACTGAGATCGAGAGACGCACTCTTGCGGCTGACGAATCAATCTCTGACACCCAAATCGAGAATTTATTGCGGACCCGTTCCATAGTACCGTGATCGGCCGCGCGCGACCCGATTGGAGATCTCTCGCGCGCGGCCTTTGTTGAGAACGATCGCTGCAATTCTTGAACGTCTGAACCTTGATTCCTCGGAGAGACTCGGGCGTTCTGACGCCCAATTGCAAGTGCTACCGTGTTCGGAATCCCCGTACTAGGCCGCGCGCGGCACACTTAACTGTTGGGCGGCATCAACCCCAAACCACAATCAACCGCAAGTCCATCGCATCGACCACCCGCAATCACCGTTCGATCCCGTTATCCACAACCGCTAATCCCAATGGAGGTTCCCATGTTTTTTGAGAGACGACTGCGATTGCGCCGACCGGTGACAACTCCTTGTGCCTGTCAGGTCGAAGTTCTGGAAGTGCGGCAGTGCCTTGCGGCGGTGGCGAATGATACGACGCTGAAGACCACAACCACGGACATCATTTCGGGTTTCACGGCAACGCTCACGGGGACTCAAAAACACGACCAGAAAAACGAACTCCCAAAGTCCGATCCTTTGTGGAATAGCGCATTTTGGTACGGACAGCCAGGCGGCCAAACTGACGGAACGTTCGGAACGTTGCCTTACGGATTTAAATCCTTCGTCAAAGTCTGGAGTAATAAGCGTGATGTCTGTAACACGCTCGATGAAGTCAACTACGGTGGGGATCGAGATGGCGGCGAACTCACCGTCAAAGTCGGTGGCTTAACACCATTGATGCCGTACACACTCAACGTCGTACTCAACACCTACGGTAGCGTTGTCGGTCCATCAACGCAGGCTTTTTGGAAGGGAAAGCCACTCAACGTTGGGACGATGAATATGAAGCCGGCCGGATCGGACGCCAACGGAGTTCTGTCTGTGCCGCATTCAAATCAAAACACCGACATCGACGTCGCGGGCAAAAACTGGTCTGAAACCAACACATGGAACTTTAATGTGACGAACCCCGGAGCAGGGGATTTGAAGGTCTTTCATTGGACACCAACACTGTCGCAAGCGCGGCTAAACTTAGGGGCGACGGAGGCTGTGGAGTGGCTGAAAAACGGGATTGATCGCACTTCCCAATTGACGGTTGAACTTTACGTCTTCATTTCCCTTGCGCCGGTCCCGGCGGCGGCACCTCTGATGCCTTCCACCGTGGCGTCCGAATTTTCGGACGCCACCTCCATCGCAGCGACATCCGACCTGTCTGACTCCGACCTTGATCCTGTAGGAGCCACGGTGGAACCAACGACTGAAACGACGTCGTCGGACACGTCGTTGTCGGGATGCTCAGTCTGCCTTGAGGACGATGAAACGATTCCAACACCGATCGCGGTCATTGAATCAACCGATCCTTTTTCGGACGTTATTGTGGCGGCACCGTCCGTTGAGACGACGATCGAAGCGGTCTCAGTGGTTCCCGTGGTGTCAAACACGGACGTTTCGGAAGTCGCTTCAATGGAGTGCGTCACGACCGACGCCAGTGTTGCGGAAAACTCGCTGACATCGCTGACACTGCTCGGCGATGACGTCCTACTGGACTCATTGTATTCTGATCCGACACTGTTCTACGGGATGCCTGTTTAGAATTCTGCGGCTGTTTTAAGGACATCTCATGCGTCGTCCATTTTCACGGTCTGGCTCGCGATGGCTCTGGTATTCGAGCTGCTTAATTTTGGGTTCGGTCGTTGGCTGGGTTGGCTGGGTTGGCAGCCTGAGGGCGGGCGACCCGATTGTCACCGAACCACGCCGTCTCGCCGGGAAGTCGTATTTTGTCGGCTTCACCCATCGCGGGGAGAAAGAGTCTTCCGAATTAGTGGTTTGCGAGAACGAACGCTTCAACGAGGGCTTGGTGAAGGTCTACGACATCGAAGGCCAAGAACAACGCCGATGGAGGGTCGGTGGTGGGCTTCCGGACGCAGGTTTGGTCCGTCTTTCTAGCGCGGCGGACCTCTATGTCGGGACACAGCAAGGTGCCTTGCTCTTCGGGCGGTTGAGCACCCCGAAAAAGTTCATCGCCGTGGATTTTGACGGGTTCAACACGGAAGTTCACCTCTCACAGGATGGAGCGTGGTTGGCCACATCGGGATATGAACGCGTTCAGTTTTGGCGGACGGCCGACGGGAGCGAATGTCACCACCCAAAATGGTCCGGTCAACACATTTATGAATTGACGGCGTTCATTAAACAGGGCAAGGAGTCTTCGTTCGTCACGGCGGGATTCGCAACCCGCGGCGCGATCGGGAGGTGGTCGTTGCCTGGCGGTGAGAAAATTCGGGACTATCTTGGCGATGAGAACATGGATCGGAAATTCGTGGATATTGCCACCAGTCCCGATTCACGCTGGCTGGTGGGCGTTTGTTGTTCGAAGAAGTTGGTGGTTTGGAACATTGACACCGGCGAGATCGTGGCTCGCCCCGACGCATTTTCCAAACAGGGCGGTGGTTGTTTGGGACAGCGCTTAGCCTTCTCCGGCGATGGAAAAATCCTGGTCTGCTCGTTGCGTGAATATCCGACAGGAATCAAACTCTATCGAGTCGACGGTTGGAAGGAATTGGGACACTTCATCCTCGCGGACAGAGTGGAATGGGGAATGGGGATCAACAAAATCGCTGTAGACTTCACCGGCTCAACGGTGGCCACGCTGGATGGCAAGGGTGATGTGCAACTTTGGAATGTCGCGTCCGCGTTGAAAAGCGGCTCGAAGTAGACGCTACAGGTGAAGAAAAAGTGGCACGCTCTTGGACAGCCCCTTGAAAGGAACTCACACAATCCGGCACGAATGTCGGTCGCGCAATTGAATATCGTTCGGCCATACAATTCCGGAACAACGACAAACAACTGTCGGCAGACGGCCTGTCGGTGAACTTGAAGTGGTATGGCACTTGAAAAGGTCACTGAACCGCATCCGCCCAACATCTATATGAACAAATGTGTCAGGAACGAATGGCACTGCCGCTTATCTGGCTTCAACTTATGTCAAATCTCCGCGTAAGCTAAAATCATGCGGAAATCGAGATTGCCATCCTGATCGTGGATTCTCGATGCCTTTGGTTTCGTGAGACGGCGGTCAAGAAAACCCTTTGACGTAAGTCATTATCCGACTTGCGGCAGTGCCATTCGTGTCAGGAACCGTTGTTTTACCCGGACTGATTCAAAGGCAAAACAAACGCCGCCCAACCTGGTCCGTTAGCCACAGCAATTTCATTCTGGTTTCGGCGGCCTCGGTCCCTGAAATTGGTAGTAGGTGCATTCGATGCGGCCGTTGAAGAGTTTGCGGCGGCGATCGCATGCGCCGCCGAACAATCGCTCGAACTCTTTGTGAGACGTCAGGACGTAGATCGACCACGCATTGAGTCGATTGCAGAACGAGCCGAGTCGGACGTAGAGCGCTTCCGCTTCGTCCAGTTCACCGAGCCGTTCACCGTAGGGCGGGTTCGCGATCAAGCAGCCGTAGGGTTGCAGTTCATCGGCCGGGGCGCGAGCGAAGTCGCGAGCCTCGAAGCGGATGTCTTCGCCGACTCCGGCCAGGATCGCGTGATGCCGCGCGAGCTTGAGGACTTCGCCGTCGAGATCGCTGCCGACAATCGGCGCGTCGAGTTGTGGCTTCGCAGCGGCGAGAGCTTCCTCACGAGCGTGTTGCCAAAGTTCGGGAGGGACGATCGGCCATTCCTCGGCCGCGAAAGTGCGGTGCAATCCGGGGGCGAGGTTCCGGCCAATCAGCGCCGCTTCAATCGGAATCGTCCCGCTGCCGCAGAACGGGTCGAGCAACATGCGGCTCGAATTCCAATAGCTCAACTGAATCAGCGCGGCGGCGAGCGTCTCTTTCAGCGGAGCCTCGCCGGCTTGTTTACGATAGCCGCGCTTGTGCAAGCCGGGGCCGGTGGTGTCGATCGTCAGAGTGGCTCGGTCCTTCAACAGCGAGACTTCGATCGTGAACGTTGGGCCGTTTTCCTGAAACCAGACTTTTTGATACTTCTGCTTGAGCCGTTCGACGATCGCCTTCTTCACGATTGCCTGACAGTCCGGCGTGCTGTGCAACTGCGATCGCACCGACTTTCCTCGCACAGGGAAGTACGCGTTCTCCGGCAGCCAGTCTTCCCACGGAAGAGCGTTCGTGCGGTCGAAGAGTTCGCCGAAATCGCGGGCTTCAAACTGGCCGACTTGAGCCAGCACTCGCTCGGCGGAACGGAGCCACAAGTTGGTTTTCGCGATCGCCGCGGCGTCCGCTTCAAACGTGATCTTGCCGTCTTCGGTCGTGAGCTTGTCGTAGCCCAGTTGCTTGAGTTCCCGCGAGACGACCGCTTCGAGACCAAACGTGGTGGTGGCAATCAGGTGCATGGAAAGTCTTCTCAAACCAATGTGTCCCGCAAACTAACCCGAAGCGTCAGCGAGGGCAGACGCTTCACCGGCTTGATAGTCGGCGAAGCGTCTTGAGCACCCGCCCTCGCTGACGCTTCGGGTTAGTTTACTGCGGCTCCGCTCATCGTATCGCATTCGTTACAGTGGCCGACATGCCGGACATCGTGTTGACGACCTTGAATGCTAAGTACCCGCACTGCGCGTTCGGGCTGCGGTACTTATTCGCCAATCTCGGCGAACTGCAATCGCGGGCGGAGATGATCGAGTTCACGATCAACGACGCGACGCTGGAAGTGCTCGACGCGATTGTCGCACGCGACCCGAAGATCGTGAGCTTCGGCGTCTATATCTGGAATATCGACCACACAACGAAGCTCGTCGCGGCGTTGAAACGGCTGCGGCCGGACATCGTCGTGGTGCTCGGCGGCCCGGAGGTCAGTTTCGAGTTTGACGATCAGCCGATCGTGCGACTCGCCGACTATGTGATCACGGGCGAAGGAGACTTGGCGTTCGCGAAACTGTGTCGTTCGCTGATCGAAGGGACGCCGCCAGCCGACAAAATCATCACCGCCGAATTGCCGCGACTGGACGATCTCGTCCTGCCCTACGATTTGTATTCCGACGAGGACATCGCGCATCGCGTGATCTACGTCGAGGCGTCGCGCGGCTGCCCGTTCACCTGCGAGTTCTGTTTGTCGGCGCTCGACATTCCGGTACGACAGTTCCCGCTCGATGCGTTTTTGGAGGCGATGCAACGGCTGCTCGACCGAGGCTGTCTCGCGTTCAAGTTCGTCGATCGCACGTTCAACCTGAACCCGCGCGTCAGCCGAGCGATCCTGCAATTCTTTCTCGACCGGATGCGGACGGGATTGTTTCTGCACTTCGAGATGATTCCCGATCGCCTGCCGGATTCGCTGCGCGAGTTGATCGTGCAGTTTCCGCCCGCCGTGCTGCAATTCGAGGTGGGCGTGCAGACCTTCAGCGACGACGTCGCCGAACTCATCAGCCGTCGGCAGGACAACGAACAGCTCGCGGCCAACTTCCGATTCCTGCGAGATCAAACCGGCGTTCACATTCACGCCGATCTGATTGCCGGACTGCCGGGCGAACCGCTCGACAGCTTTGCGGCCGGCTTCGATCGTTTGCTCGCACTGCGTCCGCAAGAGATTCAAGTCGGAATTCTGAAGCGGCTGCGAGGCACTCCGATCATCCGTCACGACGACGCGGAGCAAATGATTTACAGCCCGGCCGCGCCGTATGAAGTGCTGAGCACGCGTGTGCTCAGCGCCGCCGAGCTCGGTCGCGTGCGGCGGTTCGCTCGTGTTTGGGACTTGCTCGGCAACAGCGGCAACTTTGTCGAAACGCTGCCGCTGTTGTGGCGCGATGGTTCGCCGTTCGCGACGCTCTGGCAACTCACCGAGTGGCTGTTCGAGCGGCTTGGCCGCTTCGTTGGTATCCCGCTGCTGAAGCTGACGGAATTGGTCTTCGAGTTCGCGACAAAACAACTCGGCTGCGATGCGGATGAGATCGGGCCGGCATTACTCCGCGACTACCAACGCCACGGACGATCGGACTTGCCGCTCTTTCTGCGTGACCGAGTGATGCCGGACGCGGGTTTGCGGAGCGAGCCGACGAGTAGCGCGAAAATTCCAGCAAGGCAGTTGCGTCATGCTCAGCCGGCACGCCACGCCTGACGTAAGGAATCTCAGTCATGGAATGACTGAGCTACGTAGGCGAGTCATTCCATGACTCGCATTCCGATTTTGGGACACACGATCTCCAAACGAATCGCTGCCCCTGTGTGAGATCGCCGGCGCGAACCTCAATAGTTCGACTGTCTGACTTGCGACGATG